>JAHILF010000041.1 GCA_018897105.1 Pseudomonadota bacterium | reverse complement strand
GCATCCCGTCTTCAGGCCATCTTTGGCCGTGCCTCAATCGCAAAATCCTCGCCGGAGCACTGCTACGCCTGCGGTTTTGCTCAATCGGCGCAACCAAATCTGACCCAAATCCGGGCGCGATCCAGGTAAATTAACATTTTCCGAGTTCCTTAGTTCTTTATGCGGATAAAATGACAAGTAAACATGAGCGGGAGAGGTTACGGTTCAGCTTGATAATAATATCAAAAATTCTATGACGGGAAACCTACTCTTCCCTCACCCTGGAAGGGAGCATGGCGAAAAAAAAGAAGATATTCGTCCTTGATACCAACGTTATTCTCCACGATTCATCCTGCATCTACCAGTTTAAAGAACATGACATCGTTATTCCCATTACCGTCCTCGAAGAACTCGATCATTTCAAAAAAGGGGACCAGACGGTCAATTTCCATGCCCGGCAGTTCACCCGCGCTTTAGACGAACTCAGCGGCGACAAAATGTTCAACGGCGGCATCCGTATCGGCCCCAATTGCGGCAAGATCAGTATCCGGCTTGAGCAGGAATTCCACCCCAATCTCCGGGCAAACTTCATTCCCGCCAAGCCGGATCACCATATTCTCAACATCGCCTATCATGTGGCCCAGGACAATGCCCAAAGGCAGGTCATCCTGGTGACCAAAGACGTCAACATGCGCATGAAGGCCAAGGCGGTGGGGCTGATGGCCGAGGATTACACCACGGACCATGTGAAGGATATCTCCGCTCTGTACACTGGTTGCCGCATGCAGGAGGAGGTGGCGGAAGAGATCATTGAAAAATTCTATGTGGAACCCTATGAGGTGGACCCGGAAGAGATCAGGATGACCCCGCCGCTGCTGGCCAATGAATACATGATCCTGCGCAACGGCAAGAAATCGGTGCTGGCCTGCCTGAACGGCAAAAGCGGACGCCTCAATCGCCTTGACCGGCAGACAGCCTACGGTATCCAGCCCCGCAACGCCGAACAGACCTTTGCCCTGCACGGTTTGCTGAACGCCGCCATTCCCCTGGTCACCATCTCCGGCAAGGCCGGCACGGGCAAGACGCTGCTGGCTCTGGCCGCCGCCCTGGAAAGACGGAGCAGTTACCGGCAGATCCTGCTGGCCAGACCGGTCATCCCGCTCAGCAATAAAGACATCGGCTACCTGCCCGGCGATATTCAGTCAAAACTGAAGCCCTACATGCAGCCTCTTTACGATAATCTCGGCGTTATCCGCAATCAATTCTCGGAAACAAGCGACAGGGCGAAGAATATCCACCAGCTGCTGGAAGAGGACAAACTGGTTATCGAACCGCTGGCCTATATCCGCGGCCGCAGTCTGGTCAATATCTTCCTCATCGTTGACGAGGCCCAGAACCTGACCCCCCATGAAGTGAAAACGATTATCACCCGAGCCGGAGAAGGCTCAAAAATCGTTTTCACCGGGGATATTTTCCAGATCGATCATCCCTACCTGGACAGCCTTTCCAATGGGCTCAGTTATCTCATTGAAAAGATGCAGGGACAACCCCTCTACTCCCATATCAATCTGCAAAAGGGGGAAAGATCAGAGTTGTCCGAACTGGCAAGCGATCTATTGTAAAAGACGTTTGTTTTCGGCGACGATCAGGCATTATTCATGTTTCTGCGTCGGGCAAAAACCAGCCCGGCAACACCGGAGCCCAACAGCAGAATTGTACCTGGAATAGGTACGGCTGGCGCCTCTGCCTGGTGTTGGGCATGCTGCTCCATCCACTGTGAGAGATCTTTGCCATTATGTAAGTAACCGAGGGGTAAGAAGATATCATCTGCCCAAGCTCCTCTGCCCTTGCCTGCCGCGGCCAGGGAATCTCCCTGGTCAATTGCTATTCCGTCATACTCATTGCCACTGAATGTCAAATCGCCCATATCATGACCGCCGGCCGGTACACCGGCGGCCATAACACTGCCGGCACTGAGTAATACACCAAATACTGTTGATAAAATGATCTTTTTCATTCTGCCCCCCTGGAATATAAGATGAATAGAGAAATTTTTAGAATATTCTTAAGCATTCATTTCAATTCTCATACCAGGCAGCACTGATTTTTTTGCAGGTGCTCTGAAAAACCCTACGAAAGGCTAACCACTCTGGGGTCTCCCACCCCTCTGTTTTTCCCACAACTATCTGAAATAATTTTGTTTATCCAGAGAGGCAGAATTATCTATCCGAGTAAAAAAAATCACTTCTCGGTATGTTCGGACAACAATTTTTCTCTTTTTGCACAGGGAATTTCTTCAAGAAACAGCGACTGACGTTGCTTGCAGAATGAATATTTCAGGCTGCAAGTCGCAGTTTTCAGACAGGGGAAATGCCTGTTTATCAAGGCATTGCTGTCACTACCGCAATCTGACTGTCGTCACATGGGAACAGAATTTCTTTAAAAAACATGGGGATCTGGCGTTACCAGCCCAGGAGAAACCAATTTTTACCATAGGAAAGATTGGATAGAAGGATTACTTCTGCAGCGCCTGCCTGCTATTTAATTTTTGACTGGTCTCGTTACGCTAAAACCCACTCGACAGCCCTACGGTGCATGATAAGTCTCTTTTATCGTCACGAAAATTCTCGGCAAAGGACTTTTCACCCGCAAGGGGCATAAATACTAAGCCATTAATTTTTCCATAAAAACCAACACAACCTTCGCCGAAACAGCCTCCCTTTTCGTCTCCTCGTAACCGAGTCTTTTATAGAGCCTAAGATTTCCGGTGCTTTTCACACCCGTAAAAAGCTCGAACCGCTCAACATGGGGAAATAGCTTTTCAATGCTTGCCATGAGCGCTGAGCCTATCCCCTGCCTCTGATATTGCGGCAGAACGATGAGACGGCCGATATGGCAGGTCCCTTTCTCCACTCTTGCCCGTACTGTTCCCACAATTCGCTCATCAATGACCGCCTTTAAAAAAGTGTGGTCAGCAAAACTTGCTCGCATCTCCGCAAGGGTTTGCGTGAGGGGCGGCAGGTTGAAATCATCATATAAATGCGCTTCACTCTGGTAGCCGGTCCGCTGGAGATTCAGTATGTCCTCAGCATCGGCAATGCCCGCCTCTGTTATTATCATATTCATATCGAAAACCAGGGGTGTAGACTGGCGTTATTGTATTATTTATGTCTCAGGTGGGATAAAAAGCACTCAGGACCCACAGCACCACTTTTTATTAAATATTTTCCAAAACTTCCTTTGTCGCAATCACCCTGGCGTACGGAACGGCTAAGGCTGCCATAAAGGACGCATGAACATCCGCTGCATTGATGGTTCTGCCCTTGAACTCCAGGTCTCTGGCGGCACAGGCATCTTCGGCCACAAGGCATGTGAAACCGAAATCAAATGCTGCCCGAACGCTGGCGTCAATACACATATGGCTCATTGCCCCGCAGATAAGAAGATTATCGACTTTCCCCTGCTGGAGAATTTCCAGCAGCGAGGTGTCGCGGAAGCTGTTGGGATAGTTTTTCTGCACCACGATTTCGTTTTCTCGGGGGGCGACCTGTTCATTGATCGCTGCCCCAGTGGTTTCCGGCAGAAAAAAGGTGGCCCCGGGACGTGCGGCAATGTGTTGAATATGAATGACGGCTGAACCCGTCTCTCGCTGTCTGTCCAGGAGAAGACGGGCATTGGCGGCCGCTGCTTCGATGCCGACAAGCTCCATGTTGCCGCCGGGAAAATAATCATTCTGCAGATCGATCACGATCAGACAAGTGTTCATGTCCTTTCCTTATTTTTGGTGGTGTCACCCATTGAAAATTTACGCGCTGCGGATACTTCAAATCAACCTCGCCCCACCGTCAACCACCAGAACCGTACCCGTCACATACGGGTTTGTCATCAGACTGATGTAGGCCATGGCCGCGTCATCGGTGGAGGCAAGCCTTGGCAAGGGGAACTGCCCGGCATAGTCCTGAATTTCCCGGGATTTGGGTGCCACAAATCCGGGGCTTACCGTATTCACCCGCAACGGGGCCAGCTCGACCGCCAGGGCGCGGCACAGGGTTTCCGTGGCGCTGTTGATAATGGCCATGGTCGACGCCCCTTTGTATATCCTCTCACCAGCAATACCGCTGGTGAGAACAATGCTGCCTGATCTGTCGATAAAGGAATGGGCCTCGCATTCGCCTTGCAGAACATCGACCAACATTGCCTTTTGAGCGACCGCCTGCCTGGAGGCGATCACCACCTGCCCCCCATGCCGCCGGGCCTGCTTTGCCACGGCAAGCCCGATCCCGGAACTGCCGCCGATAATCAATATTTTCTTTTTTTCAAGCATTCTTTCACGTAATTCAAGCTGAGCGATAGGAGTTTTGCCTGTTATCCTGGGGGTAGGAGCAGGCCATGCCCGCGACCTTATGGCATCAAGAAGACACTGTTATCGCGGGCATGGCCCGCTCCTACCCTGACAGACAAATTCCTGAGCAGTTTTACCCGGAATATTGCACATCCGGCAGATTATCCCACAATTCATTTTTCCTTGTATACCGCCCCAGGGCCTCAATGACAACAGGCAGGGGGCTCGGCCATATCTCCGGCAAATCCGCTTCACCGGCCAGGCGGATGGAGAAAGCCAGCTGTTCTGATGGAGGCGCAAACTGGGCGTTCACCCCAGCCTTGTTACCCCGGGCATCAATCCTGTACCAGCCGTAATCAGGAAGATAAACCGCATTAAGGCCATGAAGACAAAAGGAAGCCCCGTCATCATCGCGGCTCAACCGCTGATAACAGAACCCGGCGGGGATTGAGTTGGCCCGCAGCAAGGCGGCCAACAAATGACTTTTGGCATAGCATATCCCCGCACCTGAGAGCAAAACCTCGGAAGCGGAACAGGATATTTCCTGGATGTTATAATCATCAATGTGTTTGATGGCGTCCCGCACCCAAGTGAAACAGGATTGGGCCACTGCGGTCGGATCGGTTCCACCTGCGGCAAGTTCTCTTGCCTTGGCCAGCACCACCGAGTGCTGCCAGTTGATAATTGGCGTGGATTGGAGATAATTGTCCATTAGCCTGTAAAATATTGATGAGTTCGATTTTAATTATATTCAGATCAGAAACCATGAAAGGCGGGTGTTTCTGTATGCGGATTCATAACATTTTGGAAATTCACTGGCGAGAAAATTCCTCTCCTCTTCCCGTTGCTTTGCTGGGGGCCGTGTTCCCAATGGACCATGGTTACACGACTGTGTGATATAAACCCCGACCAGCACTGCGGGGACAGCAATGCCGCCCCCCCAGGCCGTGAGCCAACCGGCAGGATTACGGGCACCCTTCTCACTCGCACTCCGGCCGGCTCATCTCTCCTGTGAAAAGCCATAGATCCATACCATCCACATCCCTGTCACCATCCAGATCCCCCACACACGACATCGGGCAATCGCTGTACCCGAAACCCTCAGCAAGGAGCCGCAGGTCTGCGGCGTCCACATCACCGTCGCCGTCCAGATCGCCGGCACACGGGTCAGGCGGGGTGCTCTCAGGGTTGGTGGGGTCGCTGCCGGTGCGAACCTCTGTTCCGTCGTCAAAACCGTCGCCGTCAGTGTCAGGGTTGTCGGGTCGAGTGCCGTACCAGGCCTCTTCAAAGGCAGGCAGGCCGTCCTCGTCGAGGTCCCAGAGAGCGTCCTGAACGTTGCCCGGGTCAGTGCCGCAGTCTTCCTCGAGGTCGTCGGACACGCCGTCGCAATCAGAGTCGGCGAGCACGTTGACTGCTGTTTCGTCGATTGCTACCAGGCCGTTCTGGTCCACCACCCGAAAGGCAATGTTGTGGGGACCCGGTGCCAGGCTGCCCAAGTCGGCAGATTCTCCACCACCCGCGGGCGTCCCGTCCAGGATCCAGGTGATCCCCTCGATGGCTTTCTCGGGATCCATTGCCATACCTCGCAGACGTATGGGCTTACACTGGAGGATCTGCTCATCGAATTTCGGGGAAAGGATCACGGCAATGGGAGGCTTGTTCTCGACCTGGAAAGGGCCGCTCTCGTCCTGGGCCGAGTTGAATCCATCGGAGGCTACGACCCGGACAAGGCCGCCGGTCTCGGCGGTACCAGGCTCTTCGCCGAGCCTCCACAGTATCTCGGTGCCGGTCACTCCCTCGGCCACGGCACGCCAGTGCTCGCCGCCATCAGGGGAGTAATATACGGAGTGAGAGAGCCGATCGCCGTCAGGATCTGTGGACAACCAGGCGATTGGGACCTCCCCGTCTCCGGTCAAACTGTCCCCTTCCCGGGGGGTGAGGAGCTGGATCTCAGGAACGCTCCGCGACCGATCGAAATGCCAGACGGGTGCACCGTCCCTTCTGATCTCAACCCAGTCGGTACCCGTGGGCAAGGGCGCGATGACATGGAAGCTCCTCGCGTCCGTGGGCACCGGGCCGATCTCCTCGGGGGGCGACAGATCGGGGAGAAGCGCGAACAGATTTATAAGCAGGTCGGTGTGGCCACTGCCGAACACCAGGGCATAGAGGCTCTCGCTGGGCGCTGGATCGGGGCTGAGTCCGGTTCCCACGCTGGTTGCCACGTCAACCGGGAGTCCGTCCAGGCCCATGGCCCCGCTGCAGACGAACTGTTCCTCACTCCCGGTCGGCTCTTCGTCCTCGGCCGCAGCGCTCACCGCCGAGACCTTGAGCTTGTCAAAAATAGTCTGGTAGTCTGCCTTATGAAAAGCCACCCGGTCAGGCTTAACGCAACCCCCCATGATGGCTATCATCTGGTTAGGCGGCACGGCGGTGTAGTCCGAGTAGGTGGCCCAGGCCCCCTCCTTGGTCTGCAGGTCGTCGGGCACTTTATCGTAGTAAAGGTCTCCCAGCCCGCCGATGTTGTGGCCCAGCTCGTGGGCGAGTTCAGAGAGGTTCATCACCTGGATCCAGGTATCATAGCCCGGACTACGGCCCTGACCCGGTCCCATGGCGCCGAAGGGATCGTCGGCGATGAAGGCGTCCGGGAACCAGAGGGAGGCGTAGTCAGCATCCCAGCTGGTGCCCAGGGCGAGCTTGTTGTGCTCGTCCCGCATCTTAAGGGAGGGAACGCCGGCGAGGAGCGGGCCCTCGTTCACGGCCAGATTGCGGATCAGCGCCTGGGGGTCGGTATTGGTATCGTTGCAGTTATCGCCGTCCTGGTCCGCAAAGAAACGGAAGGTCTCGCCGTGGTCATAGCGGGAGAGATCCGTTGTCCATCCGGGTTCGATGCCGTCGTCGATGTCGAACACCTGCTCCACGTAGTACATCATATCCGCAGCATCCACGTCGCCGTCATGATCCTGATCCAGGGGCACCGCGAACTTGGCGCCCTGCCAGCCCGGGTGGGCGCCAGCCTTGTAAACACCAAGGGCGGGGTTGAAGGTCCAGGTGAAGGTGTTGGCGCTCTGCACCCGCCCCCCGAGCTTGTGGTCATCTACGTCGTTGCAGATGAGGACCGACGCCGGGGCGAGCACCGTGCTTGCATCGGCGCGGCGGAGCACCCCTTCGGCCGCCTTGTCGATGAAGGTCCACTCCCATCCCGTGCCCTTGCAGAACCAACCAAAAGTCTGGTTCATCCCCGACGAGCCGTCGCAGAGCTGAAGCGGACTGCTTTCGGTGTAATGCAGTCCCACCGTCTGGTTCCAGTCGCTGGCACCGTCCCGGATCGGGTAGGTGCGCACGACCGACGCGAGCTGGGCCAGGGCGTTTTTCTGGTGGTCGGTGCCCGCCAGCTTGCTTGAGTACATGCCGGCCTCCACGGGCAGGATAAAGAGCCGGATCGGATTCGTCTCCTCGAACTCGAAGTAGCCGCCCCCGCATGTATCGGTCATGGGCGCGCCAACCGGGGTCAAGCCAACGTAGCCCTGGAATACAAAGGTGTACTCGCCCGCAGGATCAACCTTACCCCCTGGAATCCAGAAGTGGACCCCGGTCATGTCGCTGGGCGAGGTAAACCCGCTGAGGTACGGCGAGTAGCTCCAGCCCCAGAATGAATCAACCAGGGTGTCGGTACTGCCGGTCTTTCGGTAGAGCCGAAGTTCCACGTCGGTGAGATAGGTGTCCTGGCCTGAGGCGGTCTTGGCCATGGGGAAGACACGGACGAGAGTGTTCTTTCCCGCTACGAACGGGCCATCCGTGTCGCAGGAGGTGTTCTGCATCACCCCACGCTGGGTCAGGTGAAACTGGCCCAGGCTCACCGAAACGGGCGTGCCGACTGTAATCGTCACCTGGGCGCTGCCCTTGTTCCCGGCCAGGTCCTGGGCAAGCACGGTCACGGTGTTGCTCCCCTCGGCGAGGTTGAGGTCCAGGGAGAAGTGATAGACTCCGTAGCTCAAATAGAAGGGCGCCGGCACGCCGTTGACCTTGACCGAAGCGAGGATGCCCGACTCGACCACGGTGCCGGCGATCTTCTGCTCCGAGGACGATACTATGGAACTCTTGGGGTGCGATGTGATGGCAACCACCGGCGCCGCGGTGTCCCAGCAAGTGCCGATTCCCGGGTCAAACCCAAGCTCGTCGATGGCCTCCGGGCACACCGAGGCGCCGTAGTCGATCACCACCCGCTCGACGCGGTGCTGTCCCAGGGGATCGAGCACCTCGATGGGTGTATTGAAGAGCGTGCTCACGGCAGCTGTCTTCTCGTTAAGCAGGCTGCCGTTGCAATCGTAGATCGAGACATTGGCAGTGGCCGTACCCGGGCACCCGTCCACCGCCCGGGTCCCCAGCCACATCCCCACCCCGGTGGTGGGCTGGGCGAACCAGATCACCATCGGCACATTGGCGCTTGAAAAGATCTCGGGGTCGTAAGACTCATTCACCACCACGTTGGGTTGCGAGCGGGCATGAGGGTCGCTCCGAGCGGTCGGCTTTGTGCGGTAGAACCCGCCGGGCGCATAGTCGTCCAGGAAGTGGACGCCCTGGGCGGCGTACTGCTCGTAAATCCGCGTCCCGTCAGAGAGTTCGTCGAAGTGGAGAAAGGTGAGTGCTGCGAGAGCAAGAGAAGGCCCGGCCAGGGTTACAAGCAAGGCCGTCGCGGCGGCCCATACGGTAAGTCGGGACTGGTTCCAGGTGGATGCGGGCATGGATAACCTCCTTGTCGATGCTTCGACGACGCCGTTCTCCGGGTGCAGGACGATGCTAAAATATCGTTTTTCAGCATTCTGGCTGAATCTGGTGTGAATAATGAGCCATAACGTTCTATAAGATCATATTGATGAATAATGGGAACTTTTCAGGATGTCAATAGGATTTTTTGCCGTCCTGTGCGCATGAAAAGGGGCTTCAGCAGGACACCTTGTTATGAACAATTATTTTATGTTTTTTATAGTATTACATATATCCAGCATAATTCTATCTAACCGCTTGGAAGATAAAGATTTTGTAGAGTACATTTGCTCTTGTTTTCCGCAATAAAAGCTTCCATTGTATGTGTCAATTATTCGCTTTTTGGCCCACTTTTTACAGAAAAAGCCAGGTGCCAATACATAGTTTTCGGGTGAGTACCAAAATTCTTCTCCCGTAGAGTCGATTACTTTGACGGTTTTTTCTTTATCATCAACTAAAATTGAGTCGACACAGCTTTTTGCCAGCTGCTTTATATTGAAAGCAGCATAAAGTTTGTCTGCAGAAATGATAATTACAGGATACTTAGGTTTTCGGAATAATATATGAAATTCAATGTCACTCATGTTTCATCAATATTTTCAATTAATAACGTGAACATCAGCGGCTTGTCCCGCAGAATGTTATTGTTGGAGCGTTTTTTCTTAAAAGCAACTTTTGACCCTTGAAATGAAATCTTTAAGGAGAAAAATAGCCCAATTTTCAAATTTTTTCTACATCAAATTAACTATTTGGCTTGGTCCGACACCGATTTGGCCGACCGACCCCGGGCATCAATCCGGTACCAGCCGTAAGCAGGCAGATAAACCGCATTAAGCCCATGCAGACAAAAGGGAGCCCCGTCATCATTACGGCTCAACCGCTGGTAGCAGAAACCGGCGGCAATGGTGTTGGCCCGCAGCAATGCGGCCAGCAGGTGACTTTTGGCATAGCAGATGCCCGAACCTGAGAGCAGAACCTCGGAAGCGGAACAGGATACTTCCCGAATGTCATAGTCACCGATATGCCTGATGGCATCCCGCACCCAGCTGAAACAGGATGCCGCCACCGCAGCCGGATCTTTTCTGCCCCCGGCAAGCTCTTTTGCCCTGGCCAGCACCGCCGGGTGCTGCCAGTTGATTATTTCCGTGGATTGAAGATACTTGTTCATTTTATCCGAAAATCTCTTTCATGGTCCCAAACTCAAAGCTGGGGAATGTAGGGGTACCCCTTGTGGGTACCCTTAATCCCTTTGGCCGGCAACCTTTTGGGCAACCACAAGGGTTTGCCCCTACACGGGGGGATGGGATTCAGCCATCATTTCGCAGCAGGAAAGAGAGGACGTTACCCATCAGTTGATTGATCGACTGGTACCTCTCCGGCCTGGCTGACAGTATTTCCTCCTCAGTCTGCACGTACTTCGCCGGAATCAGTTCAGCGCGGCAATTGGCGACAATCTCCCGGGCCGATTCCGGGGTGGTTTCCAAATGAAACTGCAGGCCGATAACCGACCTGCCGAGTTGAAACGCCTGGTTTTCACACCCCTCACTTTTCGCGAGAAGAATTGCACCTGCGGGCAGGTCAAAGGTCTCGCCATGCCAGTGAAACACTTTCTCTGTCGCCGGGAAACCAAAAAACGAACTGTCGTTTGCGGCAATCCCCTGGATGGGCAACCAGCCGATCTCCTTCACGGGATTACGGTAAATCCTGGCGCCCAGCGCGCCGGCAATAAGCTGCGCCCCCAGACAGATACCCAGGACCGGCTTGCCCGCCTCGATGGCCTGGCGGATAAAGCGCTTTTCCTGAACCAGCCAGGGCAACTCCGCCTCATCATTGACACTCATTGGCCCACCCATGACCACCAGCAGGTCAATTTCATTGAGATCGGGAAACATCGCGGATTCAAAGAAGCGGGTGCTGGTTATCTCAAAGCCCGCCGCTGCAAGCCACGGGGCGATGCTGCCAAGCCCTTCAAACGGAACGTGTTGAAAATAATGCGCACGCATGTACTTTCCTGCAATTATTGATTAAAGGCGCTTCAGCCGAGGGATCTGATCGGCATCGATCAGAAGTTTGATCGAGCGGGGTTGTCCAGGAATTCGGCTGATGAGCCCCTTTTCTTCCAGATTCAGGATCATCTGATGTATCGCCGGCGGCGTCACCCCAAAGAAACGTTGGATGTCCGCCTCCGCAGGAGCTTTCCCGTACATCACCATATAGCTCTCAATAAAGGCCAGATACTGGCCTTGTTTCTCGGTGAATCCATCTCCCATGCAGATCGTCTCTTCATGCTGGGCGGCTCTTGGGGACTCAGCAATTGTTGATATGCCATGTTTATAAAGCCTCGAAACGTTCGTCATTCCGGCATGCTCTTCCGGAATCCAATCCAGCATCTGGATGCCAGCTAAAAACATGCTGGCATGACGGCAAAGATAAACGGTACTTTTATAGCTTCGAAGTCCCTTGGGACGCGCTGCCCTGTGATTTCATAGCGTTGATCATCCCGAGGATCGTTTCACGCAGCTGAGGAATTTTCCCCTTGCAGGTATAATATACTGCTTCCGCATTGATATCGGCATAATGATGGGTGAGAATGGGTAGCGTCCCGTGCTCCCTATCACGCATACACCGCCTCCACATCAATCCGGTTTTTCAGAAATTGATTCATGTTTTCCCTGTAGGTGACAATATCAACCGGACGTTGCAGCCTTTCCGTCAGCTCAGTTTTAATCCCCACAAGTATAAAAAGATCAGGCTTTAAAATACGCACCACCACATCCACATCGCTGTCTTCCCTGCCCTCTTCGCGTGCCACTGAGCCGAAAACGCCGATAGCAAGGATGCCGTATTGCTCCGCAAACTCATGCTTGTAGTCGCGCAGGATTTCAATAATTTCTTTTTTACCCATAACTTTTCCTTTTTTGAGGCCAGTTAGCATGGTCCGACTTCGATCCCGCCAGCGTATTTCCTGTAGTCCAACACGAGCGTCACCGGGAGGTGGGCGCCCTTTCCCGCCGATCCGGTGCACGCACTCGTTATGCATTTCACATATTTTCCCCCGAAAAGTGCCTCTTTTCCATTGCCTCAATCACCGCTGGAATCTCCATTATCGTGGCCGATAGTCTCCAATCCAGAATTTCTATGCAAAACTTTGCCCACTCAACCCATACCGCTGAGGCAGTGCGGACAATTGCCGCGATATCATTTAGGATAACCTTGGGCTGATAATGAACCCTACTATACGAAACCTGTCTCCTGAGCGACCATGCTGTTCCGTGTATATACGAACTCATCTGCCTATAAACGAGTTCGTAGAGTCTTTGAAAGGATGGGCCACAGTCACGAGCCTGCACAGACATACTCTTGTTACACCAGTTACGAAAAGGTCTTTCGCGCCCTTTCCTGTCAGCGAAGGTGTACTTGCCTTTCACTCTCTCATATTTTTCAGATATGCTTTCACGAAATGCCCTGACCCCCTCAACATGTCTGGGATTTGCCGTACTGCCGTCCCATTCGAGAAGGGATGAGGAGATGTCATGGGCTTCTATGTCTGCATAGTCCCAAAACTCGGCAGACCGTGACCCCGATTCTAACGAGATGTATTTCAAGGTGATCAAACTTTCGCAAAGCAACCTTACGTGGGATGATGCTTGGTGAATTAGCTCACAGCGTAACAGAATGTAAATGGTATTTAAGGTGGAAAGGTCTTTGTTTATGGCACAAAGCAGGATCTTCTTGAAAGGAGTGTCAGCAAGGAACGTCCTTTCTTGATACATAGCCTCTCTTTGAGTAATACCTACAACGTTTCCGAAGAGGTCAAGCCATTCCCAAACTTCTGCTGGGAAATCAATCCGCTTTATCGTCTCACAAATATCTATCCTCGGCACGTCTTCCATCAGCTTTTCCTTATTGTATAACGCCGCTGCTCACCTGCCGCGCCGGAAAGCTTGCCGCGCCAGCGCCGCTGCGGTTCTCGCGGTCAGATGCAGAGTAGCATGGTTATGCCTATTCGGTTACGTTCATTCATAAAACCCCCTAGCCCCTGAAATAGTGAGCGAATGAAACTCCGGGTTAAGAGCACCCGTTTCGATCTTAAAATCGGATGACATGGCTCTTGGTTTCGCTATCGCATCGACGTTGAAAAAACGAGGAGTAAATTGGTTAAATGGATTTTTTTCGTCTTTAGGTTTGACTGCGACGGTGATTTGGGACACTATCATCTCAGGGTTTTGGTTGAAGAATTTTCCGATGAGGAAACCGTTTTCTAACTCTGCATAGAGAAGAATTTTCTCCGCCTGAGGCTCTGTAAGAGAAATAATATGAGGCTGAGAGTATCCTCTGGGCAAATAATGAAACCAATATGGGGAGGTGCAGACTGCCGCAAACGCTCCAAGAGCTATGCCGACCACAACAGCTACAATGATTTTTTTTCTCATTTTGTTACACCTCCGTAAGCCGCACCCATAAACATGCTCGTTTCTATGAATCTGCAAGAAGACGAGCAGATAACTTAACTTCTTCAACCCCTATTTTACCTGCTTTGAATCGCTCCCAAAGAGCAGCAACCGCCGGATGCATATCACATGGGTGCATGGTTCCAGTATTATTTTCTGTTTGATTGACCCAAATATACATGCAGATCTCTTCGATACAAGCTATCCTTTCCACCACCCACTGCCATTTATCAACTGTTTCGTCAATTGCACCAGACCAATGCAAATAATTGGAAGCCCTACCCCAGTATCTCATAAGCAGGTTATGATCCCAGACTACTATGTTTAACTGGGGTGAAACAACCGACATTAATGTCTTCACAAAAGTAGCCAACTTTTCTCGGTCCGGACTCAGTCGTTTGATAATCGCATGTAATTTTGTGCTGTTTCCAAGGCATGTTAAATACTCGGAACGATCAAGCGCAGCACCGGTACTGAGAATCAGTTCTTCAAAAAGTAGTTGCTCAATTCCTTGTCGTGTGTCGTGTGCTGCGTACTGAAAGCATGGGCTACTCTTTTCTCTTTTTGCCAAATCTATCCAAGAGAGAGCACGATAGATATAGCCAGAGGATTCATTCCTAATGTTTTCTGTAACAATCGAATGAGCCGAACGATTTTTAAAATTGGGAAAGTATGTGGTCATAATTCTTTACGGCATAACCATTGATTATCAAGTCAATTTGCCCTGATAAGTATGATATTCAGGATAAATTCAGAAATTTTCTCTTGTTCAATACCAAACTTCCAGCCGCGAGATAAACATTTTCGCAGGATAGGGAAAGGAATAGCCTCTTTTCCCGTCTATCTATTTTTTTCATGTGGAATCAAACAGCTAGTCAAAAATATCCAAACTCGCATCGGGCTATTTTGCAAGGGAAAACTGCTGCGGGAAAAGGAAAGGGCAATGGGCGGGAAACAACCAGGCATGAAATTCGGTGGGGGGGTGGTAGGAGCGGGCCATGCCCGCGACCTTTGGCATTGCCAAACTCTGTTATCGCGGGCATGGCCCGCTCCTACGGCAGCAAAAGGAGACGTTTTGCCAGCCAGAGACTTGCCGATGAGACATGACGAGGAAACTCACCCCCAACCCCGCTCTGCCTTACACCGCCTTGTTACTTCTTACTTTTCACTTCTCACTCCTAACTCCTCACCCCTAACTCCTCACTCCTAACTCCCTCCTCCCCCGCCCCAGGCAAACTGATAAAAAAGGTTGATCCCTGCCCTTCCTGGCTCTTGACCGCCACATCACCGCCATGGGTCTGGGCAATATGTTTGACAATGGAGAGACCGAGGCCGGTGCCGCCCAGTTTGCGGCTGCGGGCCTTGTCGCTGCGATAGAAACGCTCAAACAGCCGGGGCAGGTGTTTCTTGGCAATACCGATGCCGAAATCCCGGACGCTGATGACAACCCGAGTCGTCCCGTCATCCAGCTTTTTTTCTTCCGCGCTGACGATTACTTCGCTCGCGTCCTCGCTGTATTTGACGGCATTCACCACCAGATTGACCACCGCCTGCTCAAGCAGGGTGGCATTCACCCTGGCCTGCAGCTGCTCCGGGCAATTAAGCAAAATTCTGATATTTTTCTGTGATGCCTTCATCTGGCAGGTCTGTACGGCTTCCTCAAGAATCGGCTGGAGATTGCCGAGGCTGAGATCAACCTCTTTGCTTTCCGACAGTTTTTCGATGCGGGAAAGAGAGAGCAGATCCTCTATAATGGCATACAGCTGGTTGCTCTGCTTGAGAATGATCTTCAAGAAACGTTCGGCATCCTCCCGGTTGTCCATGGCACCCTCAAGCAGGGTCTCCACATAGCCTTTGATGGAGGTGATCGGGGTTTTCAACTCGTGGGAGACATTGGCGACAAAATCCCGGCGGATATTTTCCAGGCGGCGCAGCCGGGTGACATCGTTCATGACAACCAGCACGCCGATATTCCTGCCGCTGCCGTCCAGCAGCGGCACCCCGTTGGTCTGCAGAAACCGTTCACTCGCGCCATACTGCAGAACAATTTCATCCTGCAGCGGTTCAAGGTTCTCCAGAATCTGCTTGACCTGCCGCTGCAGATCAATATTGCGCACCACCTCCTGCAGTAGCATGCCCGAGGCCTGTTTTCCGTCAATGGCGAAAATGTCGACCGCCGCCTTGTTCAGGCTGATCACCCGCTCATCCGTGTCAACCGCCAGTACCGCCTCGGACATGCTGGCAAAAACAGCCTCCAGCTCATTCCTCTGCCTGACAATGGTCCTGATGCGTTCGTTCAGCTGTTCAACCATCCGGTCCATGGAGGCGGCTAGCGTTGCAACCTCAAGGGAGACGGAACCACCCTTGTGCAGGGACATGCGCTGGCTGAAATCACCCCGGGAATAACGCAAGGCGCATTGTTTCATTTCCTCCAGAGGTCTGCTGATGCGGCGGGAAACCCACAGGGTGACCAGGGCGGCGGCAAAAATGACCACAATTGCGCCGAGCGCAATCTTTATCTGAACGTTTTCCAGGGTCCGTTCAATGGCGGTAACCGTCACCGCCACCCGCAACGCTCCGGAAACAGTGCGGTCCGCCTCTTCTTTCCCTGCGTCATTGCCGCCATGCCATTTGAGCGGCACGGCCACATAGAGCATATTTTCCTGCAAGGTCCTGCTCAAACGGATGGAGGTCCCGGTATGACCTTTATACGCCTCAATTATTTCCGGCCTGCCGTTATGCAGCTCCATGAGATCGGCATCTTCATTGGAATCAGCCACCACCTTGCCGGAGAGATCAATGATCGTGATGCGGGTCAGCGCTTCACGCCCTGATTTGCGGCAGAATTCCCTGAGTTCATCGAATTTGCCGTCAGCCATCAACTGGCTGACGGTGTCCCTGATAAGGTAAGCACGGGCCTGCAGTGCAGATTCCAGCTGTTCAATATAAAATTTCTGCAGAGCGGTTGACCCGTACCAGCTGACAGCCAGCATGGCCACAAGGGTAATCAACAGATTGGGCGGGAAAATTTGCCAGATTAATTTTTTATTATTCATAAATGCTCTCTCACGCTTTGAAGCGATATCCGACACCACGCACTGTTTCAATGCTTGAGCCTGCCTCTCCCATTTTCTTTCTGAGACCGAAGACCTGTACATCGATGGCCCTCGGTGTCACGAGAAAATCATAGCCCCGCACCGCATCAATGATCTGTTGTCTGGTATACACCCAGCCGGGCTTGCTTGCAAGAAGGAGCAGCACACCATATTCGGTCATGGTCAGCTGCAATGGTGCGCCGTTCAACTTCACTTCGTGACGGCCCGGGTGAATCTCCAGCCCACTGATGATGATCTTTTCCACCTTTTCAGCCGGTGCCGACTCAACGAGCTGCTCCGCCCGGCGCCTGAGAAGGGCCTTGACCCTGGCGATCAGCACCTTGGGACTGAAGGGTTTGGTCACATAGTCATCAGCCCCGCACTCGAGGCCTGTCACCACGTCATCCTCCTCGCCCTTGGCGGTGAGGATCAGAATCGGAATACCCTCGCAGCTCTCATTTTTCTTGATCGCCCGGCACACCTCAAGGCCGCTCATGCCAGGCAGCATCAGATCAAGCAGGATACAGTCAATGCCGCCAGGCTGAAGTTTCTGCAGACCCTCTTCCCCGGTGTCGGCACAGGTGACATGCAAACCGGACTTGATCAGATTATAGCTCACCAGCTGCTGGATATCTTCATCGTCTTCGACAATGAGTATAGTGGCTTTCCCCATATGACTCCCTGCTGCTGAGATTGAGAGCTTGTCCGTAACAAAGCTCAAAAACGTATGAATCTGAAATGTTTTTAAAAAAACAGGCCATGACGGCACCCGATTTTCCCTAAGTTTATGCAAATAATCCTGTCGTGCAAGCGTATTCGCATTACTAACACAATCTTAACAATCTCCTAACCTGACCAAAATATTTCTCCCGTAATGTAGTCTCAAAATGATATGTTAAATCATAACATTTAACTACTGTCATCAAACTAAAAAAAAAGAGACGAATTTTATGCCGGTTCACCATACATTTCACACCGAACTTGAAAAGCTGAACCAGAAACTGCTGACCATGGTGGCCATGGTTGAGGACCGAGTCCGCAAGGCTGTCACCGTTATTGAAACCCATGATGAAGAGCTGGTTAAATCCATCATACGCTCGGATTACCAGATTGACGACATGGAAGTGGAGATTGAGGAAGATTGCCTGAAAATCATGGCCCTGCACCAGCCCGTGGCAAGTGATCTCCGTTTTCTCATCACGGTCATCAAGGTCAACAATGAGATCGAACGCATCGGCGATATGGCGGTCAATATCGCCAAGCGGGTTGATGTGATCTCCCAGAGCACCGCGGTCATGAAAGGCGCCTTTGATTATGGTGAGATGTCTGAACATGTCATCAACATGCTGAAAATGAGCCTTGACGCCCTGGTTCATCGTGATGCCGCCATGGCCCGGCAGATTTTCCTCATCGAAGATAAGGTCAACGCCCTGCGTAACCAGGCATATGATGCCATCATCAAGATGTTGTCGCTCTACCCCGAGCATCCGGGCTGCATGATCAACAACTATCTGCTGGCCCGTCATCTTGAACGGATCGCCGACCGGGCGACCAACATTGCCGAAGAGGTCATCTACCTTGTTGAGGGCGAGATTGTCCGTTTACGCTAACCGAGCAAAGAAATGCGAACCTCCTACCTGCTCACAACCATTGTCGTTTTAGCACTTGGTTCATATTTTTTAGGACGTTCCAAGGCCTTTGCCGTTTCCAAAAGCTGCGGCGGGGTCAAAGGACTGCATTCCCTGCCCAGCCATTACGGCATGTGGACCGCACTGTGGTGCGCCGTGCCGGCCCTGCTCGTTTTTGCCCTGTGGAATGCGGGGGAATCCCCCATTATCACCTCGCTGGTTGTCGCCGGCCTTCCCCCCGATATCAGCAGCCTGCCGCCGAGCAGATTGGGCCTGGTCATTAACGACATCAAAAATATCATCTCCGGCAACATTACCTCTGGCACCCCCAGTCCCGCCATCATGCAGGCCGCGGAACACTACCGCACCCTGCAGGCGATCTCGGTAAATGCCATGACCGCTGTTATCCTGTCGCTCATGGTGGCTACGGGCATCACCATCCGCAACAGGATATCACCGACACTCAAGGCGCGGAACAAGGTGGAAAAGCTCATTCAACTTTTTCTTTTCCTCAGTTCTGCCATCGCCATCCTTATCACGGTGGGTATTGTCCTGTCCGTTCTCTTTGAATCCATCCGATTTTTCAAGGCCGTACCCTTAAGCGATTTTCTCTTTGGCCTCTCCTGGAGTCCCCAGACCGCCATGCGCAGCGACCAGGTCGGCTCATCAGGGGCCTTCGGCGCTGTGCCGGTTTTTGCCGGCACGGCCATGATCTCCCTGATCGCCATGCTGGTGGCCGTGCCCATCGGCCTCATGTCGGCAATTTACCTCTCCGAGTACGCGGGCAACCGTTTTCGCACCATCGCCAAGCCCCTGCTGGAAATCCTGGCCGGTATCCCCACGGTTGTCTACGGCTTTTTTGCCGCACTGACCGTGGCCCCCTTTATCCGCGATACCGGCGGCCTGATCGGTCTGTCCGTTTCCTCGGAAAGCGCTCTGGCCGCAGGACTTGTCATGGGCATCATGATCATTCCCTTTGTTTCGTCGCTGTCCGATGACGTTATCCATGCCGTACCCCAGACCATGCGGGACGGTTCACTGGCCCTGGGAGCGACAAAATATGAGACCATCAGCAATGTGGTTGTCCCCGCCGCCCTGCCCGGTATTGTCGGCGGTGTTCTGCTTGCCGTATCCCGGGCCATCGGTGAAACAATGATTGTGGTCATGGCCGCCGGTCTGTCCGCCAACCTGACGGCTAATCCGCTCAAGGCGGTCACCACCGTCACCGTGCAGATCGTTACCCTGCTGGTGGGTGATCAGGAATTTGACAGCCCGAAAACCCTGGCCGCTTTTGCCCTGGGACTGCTTCTCTTTATCTTCACCCTGGTCCTGAACATCATTGCCCTGTATGTGGTGCGCAAGTACAGGGAACAATACGAATAAACAAGGTTTGCTGAGGTTTTTTCATGGATCAACCGGCAACGAATCCGACCATTGACAAGATGAACAGGGGGCTCAAGCGCCGCTATCGTGCGGAACGGCGCTTCAGGATATGCGGCGCCACCGCTGTTTTTACGGCGCTCTGCTTCCTGTTTCTCCTTTTTTTCTCCATTGTTTCGAGCGGTTATAAGGCTTTCCAAAAGACATCCATCCAGATAAACGTCTTTTTCGATCCGGCTGAATTTACCAATGAAAATCTTGCCACCGCAAATTTCCCGGGCCTGATCAAGGCCTCAATGAGTGCCATGTTCCCTGAGGTGACCTCCCGGAGTGACAAAAAGGACCTCTACTATCTGATCAGTCCGGGTGCCTCCTTTCAGCTTATAAATCTGGTCAAAGATAACCCGGCTCTCATCGGTCAAACGCAACAGATATGGGTTTCGGCCAATGATGATGTGGACATGCTGTTAAAGGGAAACATCGATAGAACGCGGCCCGAATCCGAACGGCGCATAAACGACAAACAACTGGCCTGGCTGGATACATTAGCCGGTGAGAGAAAAATCAAAAAAACCTTCAATACGACATTCTTTACCCGCGGCGATTCGCGGGAACCGGAACTGGCCGGCATATGGGGAGCAACCTGCGGCTCATTTTACACCCTGCTGATCACCCTGACCCTGTCCTTTCCCATTGGTATCGCCGCTGCCGTCTATCTTGAGGAATTTGCCCCGAAAAACAGGTGGACGGATATCATTGAGGTCAATATCAACAACCTGGCGGCCGTGCCCTCCATTGTCTACGGTCTGCTGGGACTTGCCGTTTTCATCAACTTCTTCGGCATGCCCCGCTCAACCCCGTTGGTGGGCGGTCTAATATTGACCCTGATGACCCTGCCGGTCATTATCATTGCCAGCCGCGCCTCGCTGAAATCGGTACCCCCTTCCATCCGCGAGGCGGCGCTGGGTATCGGCGCCTCCAAAATGCAGATGGTCGCCCATCATGTTCTGCCCCTGGCGCTGCCCGGCATGCTGACCGGCACCATCATCGGCATGGCCCGTGCCCTCGGCGAGTCAGCGCCCCTGCTGATGGTGGGCATGGTGGCATTTATTGTTGATATCCCCCAGGGTTTTACCGACCCGGCCACCGTGCTGCCCGTCCAGATTTATCTCTGGTCCGACAGCCCGGAACGGGCCTTTATGGAAAAGACCTCGGCCGCCATCATGGTGCTGCTGGTCTTTCTCTTACTGATGAACGCCGTGGCAATCTTTCTCAGAAAACGATTTGAAATCAAGTGGTAATAATTTTTCATAATTTTACAAAGGAGAAATCAATGAAAAAAGGTATTCTGTTGGCATCAGCACTCATTGCGGGCATGTTCGCCGGCACATCGGCCCAGGCGGCAGGTCGTGATTACATCAGCATCGTTGGTTCCTCAACGGTCTATCCGTTTTCCACGGTGGTTGCCGAACAGTTCGGCAAAACCACGAATTTCAAGACGCCGAAAATCGAGTCCACCGGTACCGGCGGCGGCTTCAAGCTCTTCTGCAGCGGTGTCGGTGTAGAGTATCCGGATATCTCCAATGCCTCCCGTGCCATCAAGCAGTCCGAGTATGACAGCTGCCAGGCAAACGGCGTGAAAGACATCGTCGAGGTAAAAATCGGCTATGACGGCATTGTTTTCGCCAATTCCAAAAAAAGCGCGCCATTAAAACTGACCAGGAAAGATATCTTCCTGGCTTTGGCGAAAAACGTACCTGATCCCAAAGGCGGCGACAAACTGGTTCCGAACCCCTACAAAACCTGGAATGAGATTGACCCCGCTCTGCCGAAAGAAAAAATCGAGGTTTTAGGACCTCCCCCCACCTCCGGCACCCGGGATGCTTTTGTCGAACTGACCATGGAAGCAGGGGCCAAATCATTTCCCTTTATCCATGACATGGAAAAGAAGGAAAAAAACATGTTCAAGGCAACCACCCAGACCATCCGTGAAGACGGCGCCTATATCGAGGCCGGGGAAAACGACAACCTCATTGTGCAGAAACTTGAGGCCAACCCCCATGCAGTGGGTATTTTCGGTTTTAGTTTTCTCGACCAGAATGCCGACATGATCCAGGGTTCCCTTATCGACAATGAATCCCCGACCTTTGAAAATATCGCTTCCGGCAAATACCCTGTTTCCCGCCCGCTTTTTTTCTATGTCAAAAAGGCCCATGCGGACGTTATTCCGGGCATCAAGGAATATCTGGGCGAATTCACCAGTGATAAGGCATGGGGCAATGAGGGCTATCTGGCTGACAAGGGGATGATTCCCATGGACAAGACAGAGAGAGAACATTTTGCAGAACAGGCAAAGGATCTCAAAACGTTGACCATGAAACAGGTCAAATAAAAACTTTTTTTCACTTTTATTGTAGGGAAATGACGGCTGCAGAGATCACGTCAAACACATTTTTTTCTTTGTGTCGCTCGTGATCTCTGTGGTATACAATTGAGCAAATATTCACCATCCCATGGAATCCTTATTTCAAACAGCCGAGTCAGGTGCTTTAGCCACTGCCCCTAAGGAAGAAATTTTGTCTGAAGTTACAAGTAATACCCTCCATAAAGCACGTGAAACGGTCGGCGATCCATTTGTCGAAAACCCACGCATGACCTGCAGAGAGGTCAATGTCTATTATGGTGAAAAAAAGGCGATCAACAATGTCAACATCGACATTGCCCGCAACGAAGTGATTGCCATGATAGGACCCTCAGGCTGCGGCAAGTCAACTTTTCTCCGCTGCCTGAACCGCATGAATGACACCATTGAGGGTTGCCGGGTGACCGGCGACATCAGGCTGGACGGCATGGATATCCACGACAAAAACGTTGATGTGGTGCCGCTGCGCGCCAGAGTAGGTATGGTATTTCAGAAACCGAACCCCTTTCCCAAGTCTATTTTTGACAATGTCGCTTATGGCCCGAAAATTCACGGTCTGGTGCAGAACAAATCAGAGCTGGAGGAAATCGTTGAAGCCTCGCTGAAGAAGGCCGGGCTGTGGGAAGAGGCGAAGGACAGATTGAATCAGCCGGGCACAGGGTTATCCGGCGGCCAGCAGCAGCGCTTATGTATTGCCAGGGCCATTGCCGTCAGCCCGGAGGTGATCCTCATGGACGAACCGTGTTCCGCCCTTGACCCGATAGCCACGGCCAAGATCGAGGAACTGATCGCCGAACTGTGCGAACACTATTCCATTGTTATTGTCACCCACTCCATGCAGCAGGCAGCCCGCGTTTCCCAGCGGACCGCCTACTTTCATTTGGGCGACCTCATTGAAGTGGGCAAGACGGACCGAATCTTCACCAATCCCCGCCATCAGCTGACAGAGGATTACATCACCGGCCGTTTCGGTTAAAGGGCGGTTCGCGAACCGCCCCTACGCAGTACCCTACCGCTGTTATTTTTCCCGATGGACTCCCAACGGGCAGTCCGGCCTAAGGGTACCCACAAGGGGCACCCCTACAGACTTTCGAGAATCTTTTTTACCGTGTTGCCGTCAACCATGCCGGCAAAATTGGCCATAATCGGTTTCATTGCCTGCATTTTGCTCGGAAACTTACTGATATCGATATTTTTTTCGATCCATGCCCTGATTTCCGCTTCAGTTGCCTGTTTCGGCAGATAGCTCTCCAGAATCTGCATGTATTCCGAGGGGCCCTCCCCCTTTTTTTCCAGGGTTTCCACCTCTGATTTGATCAGCTTTCGGATGATGGCAATCACTTCGGCATCAGCCAACTCCTTTTTTACCTGGCGCTGAAACTCGCCGATCAACACCCGGAGAGCAGAGGTTCTCTCCTCGGTCTTGGCCTTCATGGACACCTTCAGATCGGTTCTTATTTTCTCCTGCAGAGTCATTGATCTCTCCTTACATTTTTATCTTTTCGTTTTTTCACTCGCGAACCAGCCGCATATTGTCCAAGTACAGAACAACCGGTTGCGGCGGCCGATGGACAAAGAGGTACAGACCGGTAATCCCTTCCAAATCAAGCTTTCTGTCTGTGCCGGATGTTTTCAGATTCTCCAGATCAAGGGTAAAAATATTCGCCCCCGGCTGTAAAACGATACGACCGTTTGCCCGGTCGGCAAAGGACGGATTATCATCACGGTCATCGATTCTATAGGCAATCGTCATCTCATTTAATCCGGGATGATACAAATCGACAAGCAGCTTTTTATACCCCTGCCATCCCTTCGTAAAACCCGCCTTGAAGCCGGGATATTCGGCACTGGGATACATCTCCACCCGCAGGCTGTATTGTCCGGAGGTGGCGTGCTGTTTGTCCTGCTCCATAAACGTGCCGCATACCCAATGAAGATGGTCAAGCTCGGACGTTTTCTCAAAATCAAAAAGAGTTCTGACCGGTTTAGCTGCAAGTCTGTCCGCAGAACAGGCCCCCCCGATTGCCAGTATGATGGCAAGAGACAATCCCAGGCCGTATATTCTTAGCGGAATTTCCATTTAGTTATCTTTAAAAGGATATGACGGTAATTTCAGGCGGCTCGCCAATCCTGAAAGGAAAATAGGAAACCGTGCCGATGCCTCTGTTTACATACAGCCATTTATGGCCGCCATCTGAAAAAAGTCCGGCCATATACTGCGGATAATCCACCAGATGAAACGTGCGCCAGATAAAGTCAGGCAGGTAAATCTGCCCTCCATGGGTATCTCCGGCAAGCCACAGCAATGGTCCTTTAGGACGGATTTGCTGCCAGCCCTCGGAAAAATGATCCAGCAGAAGCACCGGTTCCGCAGTTTGCCCAAAGTGGTCAATCAGGGCGGACAGACCGGCATCTTCATCCGTGGGGAAGACTCCGGCAATGGTAACTTTTTTACCGGTGGCGGGAACAGTGATTTCTACCGTGCTGTTTTTCAGCAGGCGCGGATGCTGCCGCAACTGATGCACATTACCCCCGGCATGACAGAAAACGCAATAGCGTCTTCCACTGGAAATATCGGAATCACCGAGGATACCGTACACTCCCAGCGGGGCCTTAAGACTTTCCACAAACTGCAGAGCAACCTGCGGATCCGAATTCCATTGGGCCATATCGCCGGTAATGACAATGAGATCGGGTTTGATATCCGTCAGCAGCTGGAGAACCCGTTTATCCCTTTGTCCGATCTGGTCAATATGCAGATCGGAAAGCTGAACTATTCTGGCATCCCCCCAGACCTGATGCAGATAGTCATCCGGGATCACCACCTGTTCAACCTTGATATTGTTGGGCTCGACAATATAACCGTAACAGGCTAATAATAGTAAGATAAAAAAGGTAGCTAAAAATAAATGTTGTTTCCGCGGCATGCATGCTTTACATGAAAAAAGACGATATTGCCTTTGATCGCTCGGCTTTTTTCTGCTTTTATCAAAAAAACCTGGCATAGAAATGATCCCACCTGTATGATATTAACTACTTACAGGTTAATATGAAAATCACAGACGTCGCTTTGCCGCACTGTGGTCGGTTCTTTTTAGTTTATGAAAAAAGAAACAAGGCTGAGCGCAAGCCTCGAAGACTATCTCGAGGTAATTGCCCTGATAATAAAAGAAAAAAAGGTGGCCCGGGCTAAAGAGATAGCTGCCCGGCTCAAAGTCAGCCGCGCCTCCGTTACGGAAGCATTCAGGGCCCTTGCCAAAAAAAAATTGATCAACTATGCTCCCTATGAGGTCATTACCCTCACTGACAAGGGGAAGGTTGTTTCAGAGGATATCATTCTCCGTCATCATGCACTGAAAGAGTTTTTTATTAAAGTCCTCGATGTCGATGAAAATATTGCTGACATTGGCGCCTGCAGAATTGAACATGCCGCTCCCAGGGAAATTATTGACAAGATGATCCACTTTGTGCAATTTCTTGAAAAATGTCCCAGAGGCGGCACGGATTGGATTGACAGCTTCAGCACCTTCTGCAGCAAGGGCAAAGTCAGCGACAACTGCCAGTCATGCATTTCAAAATGTTTAGAAAAATAGCTCCATGAGAGGGTTGGCGACAATCCAGGTCGGCGTTACCTATTCAGGGTAATTTTTAACAACAAATCGTGTTGAACGCTTAGGAGTGGTGATGGACGGACATTATAAAGCTGGTTGGTATATTCACCCAAATCTCGCTTTGATCAAAATTTACGAGAAAAATCAAAACTGGGTCTATCAGTGCTTCACGGCAAGCGGCCAGAAAGCCATGTCAAAGGAACGCCCCCTGGACCCATGGATCTGGGCTCTCAGCGAGCCCAGTCCAGAGGAATTTTAAAAGCCTATTTCCGGTCAGGCTTTATGCTAGCTTGCCAAGCGCTTCCTTGAGCCTTCTCATTCCCTCTTCGATGGCGTCCATCGAGGTGGCAAAGGAAAAACGGACAAATTCGTCTGCGCCGAAAGCAGCTCCGGGCACTGTGGCCATGAAGCTTTCCTCAAGCAAATACTCTGACATTTCTACCGAGCCGGCGATCACCTTGCCATTAAATTTCTTCCCGTAATATGCCGAGAAATTCGGAAAAACATAGAAAGCACCAGCGGGATTGACACAGCTGATTCCCTCTATCGCGGTGAGTTGCCCCACGATGAATTCGCGGCGTGGCAGAAACGACTGCTTCATCATACCGGGAAAATCCTGCGGGCCGGCAACTGCCGCCAGTGCGGCTTTCTGGGATATGGAGGCTGGATTTGAGGTTGACTGGCTCTGAATCTTGTTCATCGCAGCGATGACATGCTTTGGCCCCAGCGAATAGCCGATGCGCCAGCCGGTCATGGCAAAGGATTTGGACACACCATTTAAGATGATGGTCTGGTCTTTCATTTTCGGTTCAATATCCAGAATGTGGGGAACCTGCACCTCCTCATAGACGATGGTATCATAGATATCGTCGGAGATAACCACCCATCCCCTTTCCAAGGCCATTTGCGCCACCTTTTCCAGCGCCTTGGCGGAAAAGATTGCGCCGGTGGGATTGGATGGGCTGTTCAAGATGATACCGCGGGTCTTGTCTGTGACGCATCTGCTTAAATTTTCCGCAGTCAGATCAAAATTCTCATTTTCATCCAGAGGAACAAAAACAGGAGTCGCACCGGCAAGAAGAACTATGGGAGGATACGAGACCCAGTAGGGTGTGGGGATAAGCACTTCATCACCCGGTCCGAAAAGGGCCTGGGCCATATTGTAAAGCCCGTGTTTGCCGCCGCAGCATACCTGCACCTGGTCAGCTTCATAATGCCAGCCCCGGTCCGCGGCATAACGGGCAACGATCGCCTCCCGCAGTTCAGGGATACCCGGCACGGCGGTATAGCGGGTAAAGCCTTCATCAATGGCGTTTTTGCCTGCGGCGCATACATGCGCGGGGGTGTCGAAATCAGGCTCGCCCACGCTGAAATTTAAGATATCAGCTCCGGCGGCTTTCATGGCCTTTGCTTTGGCATTCACCGCCAGGGTCGGTGACGGCTTGATCAATTTCATACGATCTGCAAGTGATATTTGTGCTTCCATGTGCATCCCTTTTATTTTTTTTATTCTATGCTGCTAACCAGCTTTCATCGTAATAGACTTTCTTGAGAAACAATCCGCAGGCAGGTGCGGTCGGTCCTGCCAGAGATCGATCCTTTTTCTGTAACAGATCAGCGAAATCGCTTACAGCCATACGCTGTTGCCCAACCTCTATCAAGGTTCCGACAATATTGCGAACCATCTTCCTTAAAAAACCATCGCCGCAGATCTCAAAGAGATACTCCGGCGAAGGACTTGCCACTGGTGAGAGTGATACGGAAAATATTTCCCGTAAGGCGCCCCGGCCGCCAATCTTCCCCTTATCCCTTGAACCGGTGGCCTCAAAGCAGGAAAAATCATGTCTGCCGAGGATAAGCGGCAGACACTGCCTGGCTTTCTCGAGGTCAAAGGCACCGGGCAGATGGGCGCAGTAATAACGCCTGTGGGGAGGAACAATTTGTTCCGTGGTAAAAAAATACTGATAAACCTTTGCCTGGGCACTGATGCGGGAATGAAACGAGGAGTCAACCTCCTCAACCTGCATGACCTTGATGGAATTTGCCAGCAGACCGTTCAAACCGCTTCTGAAAGACGAACAGGCAATGGATGAATTGGTGGCAAAATGGGCAGTCATGGCCAAGGCATGGACCCCGGAATCTGTCCTGCCGGCACCGTGAATCACAATCTTCTCACCTGTCATCATGGCAAGTTTCTCTTCCAGGTCACCCTGAATCGTCCGGGCGTTTTTTTGTCGCTGCCAACCGGAAAATTCAGTCCCGTCAAAGGAAAGCGTCAGCCTGATGCTGCGCAAATGTACAGATTGTTCACCCATAAGGCAAGGGGAAAGCGGATATTAAGGGAAAAGGGGAACGGTCTCCAGCCCCAGCGACTCCCTGAAACCGCAGATAACATTCATGTTCTGTACGGCCTGACCTGCCGCGCCCTTGACAAGGTTGTCAATGACCGAGACAAGCACAACCCGGCCGGTACGCGTATCCACTTTGCAGCCGATATCGCAATAATTGCTGCCGCGCACATACTGGGTCGCCGGGAAGCTGCCGGGCCGGCAGATCCGGACGAATTTCTCATCCTGATAAAATGACTGGAAAAGATCAAATATCTCCTGCGGGTCAATGTCCCTGTTCAGTTTGCCGTAAATGGTGCTTAATATGCCGCGACTGACCGGCAGAAGGTGGGGTGTAAAGGATATGGTCAGCCGGCTGCCGGCAAGTTTACCAAGTTCCTGTTCAATCTCCGGAGTATGACGGTGCTCCCCGACTTTATAGGCCCGGAAGCCGTCGGTTACTTCACAGAAAAGCGAGCCGACCTGGGCACCCCGGCCGGCGCCGGAAGTACCGGATTTGGAATCCGCCACAATGGTATCGAGATCAATCAGACCGTTTTTCAGCAGTGGTGCAAGGGCCAGAATAATGGAGGTCGGATAGCAGCCGGGATTGGCGACAAGTCTTGCCCCTGCAATGTTTTCCCGATTGAGCTCCGGCAGTCCGTAAACCGCTTCTGCCAGGTACTTCTGGGCCGTATGCGCTTGATACCATGCCTCGTAAACCAAAGGATCGTCGAGGCGAAAATCCGCGCTCAG
The DNA here is from genome assembly GCA_018897105.1 of Pseudomonadota bacterium. Lineage (GTDB taxonomy): Bacteria > Desulfobacterota > Desulfobulbia > Desulfobulbales > SURF-16 > SURF-16. Next base: position 57,102 of record JAHILF010000041.1, on the reverse strand, counting down.
ATCGATAACCTTTTTACCGGCCTCAAGAAATTCGGGTACAATGGCCATGGCCGTCTGGTGCGGAACAGCGGTGAAAAATACATCAGCGCAGTGGATCAGATCGGTTATCTGCACATCCTCGCAGACGATGTCTGCTATGCCGGCCAGATGGGGGTAGACCTGGGACAACTTTTTTCCGGCATAATTACGCGATGTGGCAACACTGATTTCGACCTCGGGATGCAGGCTGAGAATACGCGCCAGCTCACCCCCCGTATATCCTGATGCACCAACAATACCTACTCGTAACATTGGTTTTTCCTTGCTCCATGCATTTTCAAATAAAAAAAGGGGAAAGACGAACATATAGTTTCGTCTTTCCCCGGGTATGGAAGAGCCATTTACGAAAAGTGATGGCTTCGAAAAAAGAATCGGCACCGAATTTCGTAACGATAAATCAGCAAGTTATCATGCACTGTACGGCTGTCGAGAGTTTTTCACCCTCAAGGGGCATAAATACGAGACAGTCAAAAAGTAAATAGTCAGATCAACGTTTCGAGAACTGGAAGCTTGCCCTGGCTGCTTTCTTGCCGTATTTTTTACGCTCTTTCACACGGGCATCACGGGTTAAAAGGCCTGCCTTTTTCAGAGACTGACGATTGAGCACGTCCACATCAAGCAGTGCCTTGGCAATCCCATGGCGTAACGCTTCAGCTTGGGCAGCCTTGCCGCCGCCTTTCAAGGTGGCTACGACATCATATTTGTCAATTGTATCAGTCAGAACAAAAGGTTTGGTGGCAATCTTCTGATCAATTGCACCGCCGAAATAATCGGCAAAAGCCAGTTTGTTCACATTGATATTACCACTACCTGGTTGCAACCAGACTCTGGCAATAGCAGTTTTTCTTTTTCCTGTGGCATAATAACGCTGCTCAGACATATCTCTACGACCTCAATTATAATTCAAGATTTTCCGGCTTCTGCGCTTCATGCGGATGTTCAGAGCCAGCGTATACTTTCAGTTTTTTCAACTGGGTACGACCAAGGGTGTTTTTGGGCAGCATCCCTTTTACTGCTTTATAAATCAGTTCCTCCGGACTTTTAGCAAGAATTTCCTTTGCAGTCCGAGTCCTCAAACCACCCATATAGCCGGAATGATTATAATAAAATTTATCATCAAGTTTTCTGCCGGTTAAACGAACCTTCTCAGCATTGACAACGATGATAAAATCACCGGTATCCTGAAATGTTGAGAAATTCGGTTTATGTTTACCGCGAAGCCTGCGTGCGATCTCAGAAGCAAGACGACCCAGAACATGGCTCTGAGCATCAACCACAAGCCATTTCCGTTCAATTTCTTTGACCGGTGTTAAAATTGTCTTCATTTTAATAACCTCAACTCACTAACAAAATGACACCCGCGATCAAATTATATATTTAAATGATGCTCAGGTGATTTATTGACAAAAAAAGGTCCGAACCCGGTTCGAACCTTTGAATAAGCATGGAGCGGGAAACGAGATTTGAACTCGCGACTTCAACCTTGGCAAGGTTGCACTCTACCACTGAGTTATTCCCGCTTATATAGCTGTCCTAAAAACGAAGTGAATATAACCGGAGGCGCAAATATTTGTCAACAAAAAATTACCTTTTTTTCTTTACTATCAAGCGCAAAGGCAATTCGGCCAAAAGAGAAAAATATCTTGCCACTCAATCAGTTAACTTGTTATACATATACTATATTTATTCAATTACCCTATCAGGCTTACCACAAAGACCTGCAAAAGTAAACAATCAACTCTCAAGAGATCCTGTTAATGAATATCCACCGTGAAAGCACCATTCAACGTAAAACCAATGAGACCGATATTAGACTCAGTCTCACCATTGACGGAGAAGGCAAGGCCTCGCTGCACACAGGCGTTCCTTTTCTCGACCATATGCTGACGCTGTTTGCCGTTCATGGTTTTTTTGATCTGACCATTGAGGCGGCAGGCGACCTGGATATTGATGCACATCATACAGTTGAAGATGTGGGCATCTGCCTCGGCCAGGCATTTAAAGCCGCCCTCGGCGATTTCAGTGCCATCAACCGCTATGGCCATTGCTCATTGCCCATGGATGAGTCCCTGGCCCGGGTCACCGTGGATTTCTCCAACCGCCCCTATCTCCATTATGATGTGGTGCAATGCGATCAGAAGGTGGGCACATTCGATACCGCCCTTGTCCAGGAATTCCTCCGCGCTTTTTCCCTGCACGGCGGCATGACCCTGCATGCAGAGGTGCCGTACGGCCGTAACACCCATCATATTCTCGAGGCGATCTTTAAAGCTCTCGGCAGAACCATCGATCAGGCAACAGCCAGACACTTACGAACCCAGGGACCCCTTTCCTCAAAAGGCTCTCTGTAATAATTAATTTGTCCGAACCATCGGAGGCTTCCCCATTGAAACGTCTTGCCCTATTCTCATTACCGATTGCCATTTTCTTTGCCGCTTTCTTCCTGGTCTCCTGCTCATCCAAAAACCAGCACCCCGCAGAGGAGGCGAAAGCTCCGGTGGTCATCGCATCCCTTGTCGTCCTGCCGGCAGAAATAGAAAGATCAGATAAGGAGTATGACTATGCGACCACCCGCCAGCTCGAGGCAGGGGTTGCCACCATCAACACCATTTTACAGGAAATGCTGGCTGACAAAAAAAATATACTGTTCCTTACCGAAAACCAGAAAGAGTCATTACTTTCCGATTTCAGTGGCAATCCGCAGGCTACAGCCCGTTACATCGGCCAGCAGCTTGGTGTTGACGCCGTTATGCTGACCGTTGTCAGCCGTTACACCGAGCGTGACGGTGGAGATTACTCCGTCAACCAACCCGCCTCCGTGTCCTTCAAATACCAGCTTATCCATGTGCCCACCGGCAAGTCACTCTGCATGGGAGTTTTTGATGAAACACAGCAGACCCTGCTCTCCAATCTTTTTTCCTTTTCCAAGGCTTCCAACCGGGGATTCAAGTGGGTCAAGGCAGAGCAACTCACCAGGGAAGGTCTCAATGAGAAACTAGGTGACTGTCAATATCTGACTGAATAAAATTCGCATTGTCATCCCTGCCGCAACCGGCATAATGATCATACCAAAAACGATTAATCGCCTCATCGGACAGGCGATGCATACCTACAGCATGCTTGCTGACGGCGACTCGGTACTGGTCGCCGTCTCAGGCGGGATTGACAGCCTGACTCTTGCCGCCGTGCTTCAGCAATGGCAGCAAAAAGCCCCTATTCGCTACCATATTTCCGCCGTTCATCTTGACATGGGATTTGATTCCGGCAAGGCATCCGAATTGGTGCGGCGACAGCTGGCCAAAATCGGCATGGACGTCGAGGTGGAACTGACATCATCTGGGACGGATGCTCTTACTGTGGGAAAAGGCGGAGGTGGCTGCTTCCAGTGCGCCCGCAACAGAAGGACAAGGCTGTTTTCCCTGGCCAGAAAAAAAAACTGTAACAAACTGGCGTTGGGACACCATAAAGATGATATTATTGAGACATTTTTCCTCAATCTGCTCTACAGCGGCAACATCAGCACCATGGTTCCGGCGCAATCCCTGTTTAACGGCGCCCTGACGGTGATCCGCCCCCTTGCCTTTGTCGACAAGCAACAGATCCGCACCTTGGCTGAATCAAGCCATCTGCAGGCAGCTGAAAATCCCTGCCCTCTTGCCGGCACATCCAAACGGGAAAAGGTCAGACAATTACTGAACGAGCTCTGTGAAGGGAATCCGCAAATGAAGGGAAACATCTTTTCCGCCCTATCCAATGTCAGGAGTGAATATCTCCTACGCCGGCCTTCTTCATCCTGACATTGTCGCCGAACTCTTCTCGGCATGACGGACAAGTCTCAGGCAGCAATCCTGTTCATATAGTCCTTGAGCAACATGGCTGTATCACCAACTGCCTGCAGGTCATTAAAGTAGAGGCCGCCGAATTCGTTGGTGCAGTGGGGACAGCCACGCAGCCAGAGAATATGATGACGGTAACTGTTCTTGGCAAGTTTCCGGTAAACCCACTGACTGCTGCAGCATTCAAAACAGTAAAGCAGCGTCCACTCATGCCCGAGCAGGGCAGTTGCACAATCATAGCAGACCGGAACAACCATTTTCCGCACGGCAACGTCGGTTAACTGATTTTCCGCATAGCCGAAAGGGATGATAATGTAATCACTCGCCGGGAAGTTTTCTTTGCGCACATTCGGCCCGTGATTTAACTCGCACAATTCATGGCCCAGGTCTGCCATAAGCTGAAGTTTATCTATCTCATTCATGGTCCCTCCTTGAACCGTTTAACCGGTTACTCATTCTGTTATCGACAAAAATTACTACTACTTTTCTGATCGGATGCTAGCAGCAAATTAATTAAACAAATTTTTTAAATGTCAGCCAAATAACCTCGCCAATTCCAAGACCAAATCAGCAGGATATTCCTTCAGCAGATGGAACCTGCTGATTTTTCTGGACTGCTCAACTCCCGGCTAGGTATGCACATGGCCTCATCATACTTTGCGAATTGTAGTATCCATGGTATAAATTCATTTTGTATAAACTTTTTTAATATTCACCACAGCAACCCGCGTGCCACAATGTGTTAATATTTATCATTAAAAAATTATATAATGATAATAAATTATTAGAGATTTATTATAAATGAGTGAATGGTCATTTTCTTATTATATGGAATTTTCCCCAATAAAATTTTGGTATTCTGGAAAAATAACCATATTCAACGCAGCAATTTAAAAAAATTTAAACACTACCCTGTAAAAACTATCTGGCATGGAAACAGCGCTGCAGCAAATACTCTTTGAAGAACAGACACTAAACAGCATGTATGCCGAATTCCCGGCCAAATATATTGCCGCTTGCAATCTGCACGCACTTGCCCGCAGTCAGCCGCGCAGCATGCGCGTTGACAACATTATCAGCTTGGAAAAGCTGATGCATGACCCGCATGTTCTGCGGCATCGCCAGTCATTTTTTCTCTTCCGCGAAGCGGCGCGAACCATGACGGCAATTGCCATGAGCAATATCCCGAATTTGACAGAACACACCATGGCAACACTGAAAAGATTGCTGCGCACCACCTCAGGCAATTCTCACCGGGCTGCCACTGAGGCCGTAGGCTCGCTGCCTGTCAGCATAAATCAACACTTTCACCACAAAACAGACGAACAGATTATGCCCTCTGTTTCCTTTAAAAAAATCGCTGAAAGATGTGGCGGTATATGTATTGCCAAGGCGGTTTTTACCGGCAGGAGCCTCACCTTTCCCTGCTCTTCCGGCAACAAGATACTGGTCATTAAACTTGCCCGCCAAGGCGATTCCCCGGCTCATCTCTTTACCGAAACATACTGGATGAAGTACTTGAGAAAATATTTTTCCTCCCTGCCGGTCCGTTTCAACATACCGGAACCACTGGAATTAGAGGGATTTTCCGTTTTCAGGATACAAGACCTCCCCGTTGCCCCGCCGTCGGACCTGCACTGCCATCCCGAGACCATCGCCATTGCCTTTGCGGCCCACAGCGAATACTTCGCTTACGCCAATGAACCGTACCACTACCGACAATTTTCCGAACTCAAAGAGGTCATGATCCGCAACGGCTGGCTGTTCAGCCATCTTGCCTCCCAGGGCATCATTCACACTGCGCCGATCCCTCTTTTTCATAACCGGGTGCAAAGTCTTAGAAGAGAAGACAATGGACTTTACGACTGGCCGCTTGCAGGTCGGCTTGATCAGTGGCTTGCCTCCTGCAGCCATCCCAATTTCGGACTTTCCGGCATCAGGGATTTTGAACATTTTCAGACAACGGAGATATATGGGGGAAAGCTTTATTGGAATCTCGGAGCCCACATTCTCAGCCTGCTTCTCATCTCTGCCAGTTACTTCCGTAACCGAGCGAAAGGTGTGCAGGGGCTGTCTTCTGATGGGAAACCGATTGACGCCAGATATCTTTTTGACGAAAACAACCTTATAGATTTGATCAGGGAGACCCTGACAAGCTATTATAAGGGCTTTGTCGGCCATGACTTTTCCGGCGCTATGCCTTTTGACGTGAAAACCCTGGCATCCCGCATGGTTGAGGAAATGGGTGTTGACCATCACATGGAAGAGAGGCTGCGGCAGGTCGATCAACAACAGATGAGCGCCAGTGAGTTCAGACTGTTTCTGGAGGATAGAGGTTATTCGGTCAAACAGGCCGCCACCGCCCCCAAAGGCGAACAGGATATTATCCTGCACACAGGGCCACATCTGGGGGGATTCAATAAGGGCATTTCCATTCCGGAGCTCATAACCGCCTCGGCCTCCATGGCGGCGACCTGCGTTCTCGACAGGTATGCCAGCGAAAATTCACCACTTCAGGCGATTCATTAAATGCAGACAACATTAGACTGCCTCCCCTGTTTTCTTAAGCAGACGATCCATACAGCTCGACTCTGCAACTCCTCCCCAGCTGTGCAGCAAGAAATCATGAATGAGGTCATACTAAAATTTCTGCCATTCATTGATTTCACCCTCAGCCCCCCTGAAAACGCCGTCCATCTCTACGGGCTGATCGCCGGAATTTCCGGTCATCCGGACCCATTCGCCGCTATAAAAAAAGAAAACAACCGCTTTGCCTCAGGGATTGCGCCCCGAATCAGACAGAAAGTAAATGAAGCGAACAACCCGCTGCTGGCCGCCCTGACCTTTTCCATTGCCGGCAACATCATTGATTATGGCTCCCTGCACGAGTTTGATATGGAACAAATCATCCACGACGCCCTGTCCCTTCAGATGGCGATCAACGATTTTGCCGAACTGGAGACCAACCTGCAGCAGGCCAGAACCATTTTATATCTGGGAGACAACAGCGGCGAACTTGTCTTTGACAAAATTGCCATTGAGAAATTGCACAGGGACGTAACCTTTGTTGTCAAAGAAAAAGCCATCATCAATGACGCCCTCACTGAAGATGCTCGAGAATGTGATATGCAGGACATCTGCAGGGTGATAACCAATGGCACCGGTTGTCCGGGCACCCCCCTGCCCCATTGCTCAGAAGAATTCCAGAGACTTTTCCATGATGCCGATATGATCATCAGCAAAGGGCAGGGCAACTTTGAAACCCTCTCCGAGGTGAAAGCGCCCATCTATTTTCTGCTTTTCGTGAAATGTCCAGCGGTAAACGATCACCTTTTCCGGCTGACCGGCTCCCCGTCCCTCAGGCCAGCGAAATTACCCTTTCCTATCCTCCTGAAATCTCCGCTCTACGCCAAAACCACGAAAAATTCCTCCAGCAGAAGTGCAACAGATATGTGATTATCTACCCGGACTGAAACAGGACCTTCTATTACTCCTTTTATCCGCCCAGAGAGATCTCAAAGAACTCATCGAGGTTTCAGGCAGCGAAATTGGCTTCATTGAAAAAGAATTTGATCGTATTGACGACACCCTGATGAATACGGCCAAGCCGTGAGAGGCAACCTGATCAAGCTGGACGAGTCACTCCATGCCAGGCTGGCCAAAGCAACCGGCAAGGACCACGAGGAACTGACCGAAACGATCCTGCTGGTCACCGACATGCGCATGGCCCATCTTGAGGTGATGCTGGGGCCTTGGATTCCTTGATTGACAAGAATGAAGGAAAAATGAGCGATGACAGGCTTGCAACGATCGATCAGAACTTGAAATTTCTTTACGTAAATCTTAACAAACTCTCCTCCTTTCCCGCCAACTCAAGGGAACGGCAAATAATCGCCGAAATGAGCAAAGGCCTCCCGGCTCTGGAGAAAGGCTTAAAGTGGAGCTGAAAGGCCTCATTGAAAACAGCACCGGGCAAGAGCCATGTGCCATTGTCTTTTGCCGGTGGGAGATCATGATCGCGATAACCCGGGTTATCGTTATGTGGACAGCACCCTGTCCAGAATGATGCATGCGATTAAGGAAACCGGCCTTCCCCTGCAAGGCATGCAGGCCAAACTTTTCGGCGGAACCATCATGACGGCAAAAAGCGTACCCATATCGGAGACATACTTAAGAGTTGGTCCGGCCAACGTGGAAATGGCCAGAAATGTGCTGAAAGATCTGGGAATCCCATTGGTTGCTGAATGTGTGGGAGGTCATAAGGGTTACAAGCTCTTCTTCAATTCCGGCACCGGCGATGTGTTCCTGAGCAGATTGTGATCGTTTGGTCTGTTTTTATGCCAAGATGAGTTAAAGAGTTTACCGATCCATGCCCCGGAAAATCAAAGTTCTGATTATTGATGATTCTGCGATTGTCCGCCAGGCCTTAAGCGAGGTGCTCCGTTCCGATCCGTTGATCGAAGTCATGGAACCGGCAGGCGATCCCTTTGTCGGGGCAGAGAGGATAGAAAAGGAAAAACCCGACGTTATCACCCTGGACGTGGAAATGCCGCGTATGGACGGCCTGACTTTTTTGCGTAAACGCATGACCCAGCACCCCATTCCTGTGGTCATGTGCTCAAGCCTTACCGAAATGGGAGCGGAGACCACCATCCGGGTCCTTGAGTACGGCGCCGGCAACATCATTACCAAACCGAAGCTTGGGGGCAGTTTGTTGAAGAATCGAAGATCCTCATCTGCGACAGCGTGAAGGCCGCCGCCAAGGTGAAAGTTAAAAAAATTTCTAACTCCAAGCTTAACATACCGGCCGTTAAAGAAACTCTCTGCTGACGCAGTGATCGCTCCGGTCAAAAAGACGGCAATGGTCAAGACCACCGAGAGTGTGGTGGCAATCGGCGCATCAACCGGCGGCACAGAGGCCCTGAAACAGGTGCTGCCCAAGCTTCCCGTGACATTCCGGGTATTGTCGTGGTCCAACATATGCCGGAAGGCTTAACCAAGGCCTTTGCCATGAGGATTGACGAATTATGCCAGGTGCGGGTCAAGGAGGCGGAAAATGGAGATACGGTGCTGCGCGGGCAGGTACTGATTGCCCCCGGCAACAAACATATCTTGCTTCAACGAAGCGGAGCCAGGTATTATGTTGAGGTGAAGGACGGACCGCTTGTCTGCCGTCACCGCCCCTCGGTTGACGTGCTTTTCCGCTCCACCTGCCCGCTATTCGGGCAGGAATGCCACCGGCATCATCATGACCGACATAGGTGATGACGGAGCAATGGGACTGCTTGAGATGAAGCAGGCCGGGGCAAAAAAACATTGCCCAGAATGAAAAGAGCTGCGTCGTCTTCGGCATGCCTCAGGTGGCCATCAGGATGGGTCCGGTGGACGAGATCGTTCCCCTTTCCGAGCTGGCAGCCAGAATAGTTGTATACCGAAATCAACAGGATTGTGAGGACACTATGGATTTACTACAGAATTTTCCCGACAAGGACATGATCGAACAGATTATCATCCTGGATGAGATCCAGTCAAACAGTCAGTATGAAGCGATCCCAGCCCTGTTTGACATATACACCGCCCCCCTGTCGGACGTGGCGGTGGATGAGATGGTCTATCATGCTCTGATCAGCCTGCTCAAAGGCCAGGATGCCGCTATTCTTTCCGGCCTCGGTCATAGTTCTCCCCGTGTCAGGATGCTGTGTATCAAGGCGGCAGGAGAAAACAATATCCAGGCGGCCCTGCCTCTGCTGGCGGAACTCCTACAGACCAGCAACCAGGAAACCGAACTGCTCACTGAAACCGTGCGTGCCCTGTCCAAGATGGATAATCCCGGGATTCTTGACATTCTCCTGCCCTATATCACCCATCAGGATGCCACCATTGCCGGGCTGGCCATGGACAAGGCGGCCGGCAGCGGAGAGGAGCGGGGTCGTGACGCCCTCTGCAGCTATATCTCAGCAGCATTCCAGGATGGCGGGACAGACGAGTCCCTGGGGGTTGGACTCGCATTTTCCAAGCTGGGCAGCTTCAGCGATGACAAAACCGTTGACTTTCTCATTTCCCATATCCATAACCACAACCCGACCATCCGCATGATTGTCCACGAACAGGTGATCAAAGCAGGCGAAATTGCCCTGCAGAACCTGGCCAAGGCTCTGACCTCCGGCGACAAGGATGAAAAAATTATGGCCGCCAACATCATCGGTCTCATCAAACACAAAAAAGGGGCCAATATCATTACCGACCTGCTCGACTCCCAGGAACAGATTGATGCCAATCTGAAATTCGCCGCCTATGAGGCCCTTGGCCGTATTCCCTCCATGCGCAGCATCGTCGGCCTGACGGACGGATTGGCGGATAGCGACGAGATGATCCTCATCGCCGTGATGACCGGGCTCAACGAGATATACAATCCCGGTGTGGCCAAGGCCCTGATTGAGGCACTCCAGAAAGATGCCGGGCAGCGGGCCAGAATCCTGTCCGCTCTGGTTGCCACCAGGGCCGGCAAACTCTTTACCGCTGTTTTTCAGGATGGTACATATATGGAGGAACTGCTGGGCATTCTGGCAGCCAGTCATAACCAGGAGTCCATAGCCTTCTTCAAAGAGTTACTGGCGGCCATGGCCGATGGCAGGGCCGCAGAGCTGCTGAAAAAACTGGAGAGCAGCAATCAGTCCTCCGGCGGCAAATCCATTCTGGCGGCAGATGATTCCAAGGCCATGCTCTTTTTCTATACCTCGGCCCTGGCCGGTATGGATGTTAACCTGACCACCGCAGAGGACGGGCAGCAGGCCTTTAATCTGCTCAAAGCAGGCGAGCGGGTCGATCTGCTGGTCACGGACCTCAACATGCCCAACATGGACGGCGTTGAACTGGTGAAGGAAATCCGCAACTCCCTGAAACTGGATATCCCTATTCTCATGGCCAGCACCGAATCTGAGAAATCACAGACAGAGCTGGCACGTCAGGCCGGGGTTTCCGATTTTATCACCAAACCGTTTACCAAAGAGCAGTTTATTGAAAAGGTTACAGCCCTCGTCCGTTGATGCTGCAAAATGATGACTGCTGCTGATACCTGCCCCTGCGGCTCCGGAAAATCCTTTTCCGCCTGCTGCCAACACCTGCTTGACGGCAGCCTCTCCCCCGGTTCGGCAACAGAACTCATGCGCTCACGCTATACCGCTTACGTGGTCAGGGATGTGGCCTACATCCTCAGGACATGGCACCCGTCAACCAGACCCACACGCATTGATCCACACACCATCCCGACCTGGAACGGACTTGTGATCATCGGGGCGGAAACGGACGATGAAAAAGGCCGCGCCACGGTGGAGTTTAAGGCAAGGGCAATGACCTCGGGCCGGATGCTGCTCCTGCACGAGAAAAGCCGGTTTGTGCGGGAAAAGGGCCAGTGGTTCTATGTTGACGGAGACGTCAGGGAATCTGCGGACCAGGCAGCGGACAAACCGGGTAGAAACTCACCGTGCCCCTGCAGCAGCGGCAGGAAATTCAAAAAATGTTGCGGCCCGTAATCCTGACGTAGCAGCTTCTGCCTATCACCGCAACCCTGAACGAGACAACATGATCCTTTTCCTGGCTGTTGCCATTTCCATCTACACCGCCATGCATTGCCTCGTTTTCTGGGGCATCCACCCCCTGCTGGCCGGCCATCGTTATCTTGCCGTTTCCGTCCTGCTCTGGATGCTCATGATGATTATCTCCCCGTTTGCGGTGCGACTGCTTGACACAAACGGCAGTCCCCAGGCCGCCCGCCTGCTGGCCCTGACCAGCTACACCTGGATGGGACTGCTTTTTCTCGCCTTCTGCCTGTTTGCCGTCATCGGCATGGTAGAGCTTTTGTCCCCCCTGCCGCCTCTCATCAATCCCGCCATGCCCCGCCTGCCGTTGCATGGTACGCTTACTGCCGCGACTGTGCTCCTCTTCACCCTGGTCACCGGCATCTATGGCTACGTTGCAGCAAAAAATATCCGGGTGGTCACGGTTCCTATCACCACGGACAAACTGCCCGCCGGCACAGAGTCCCTGCGGGTCGTGCAGGTCTCTGACCTCCATCTTGGCCTGCTTAACCGCGGTCCGTTCCTTGCGACGGTTATCACCCGGCTCAAAGAACTTAAACCCGATTTACTGGTTGCCACAGGTGACGTGATTGATGCCCAGATCAACCATCTTGATGGCTTGGACGTCATGTGGCAGGAGATTGAACCGCCCTTGGGAAAATTTGCCGTCATCGGCAATCATGAGGTGTATGCCGGCCTCCAACAGAGCATCGATTTTCTCAAGCGTTGCGGTTTCGTCATGCTGCGCAATACCGGCTTAAGCGTCGGCGGGGTGGTGAGACTAATCGGTATAGACGATGAACAGATCTGGGATCATACTGTGCATGAAACCGCTATTCTCCAGGCACAGCCATCGGATCAGTTCACCATTTTCCTCAAGCATCGCCCAACTGTCAGCAAGGATGACGTACAACTCTTTGATTTGCAACTCTCCGGCCATGCCCATCGGGGCCAGATCTTCCCTTTCAATTTTGTGACAGGTCTCAAATATCCCATGCAGGACGGGCTCTATTGCCTTTCACCCGCCTCCTGGCTTTACACCAGCAGGGGCACCGGCACCTGGGGACCGCCCATGCGGGTCCTGTCTCCCCCGGAAATCACCGTTTTTGACATCAGGCGAGGCAAGTCCGGGACCTGAAACCAAACGCCCCACAAATCGGTTACCGGCTTTTTCAGCCAGATAAAAAAGACAAAAGCCGTGGCATGAAAGATTTTTTGCATGTATCATGAACCGATTTTTTGTCTTTCCGGCCTACAACACACAGAAATTTCGTTTTAAAATTACCGTCAGCCGAGCCGGTTGCTGCATGAATGCAAGAAACTTTAGAGCTTGTCCGTAAGGAGAATGATATGGAAGAACTGCTGGACGATGTGGAAGTCAGAGTACTGGGCTGTCTGATGGAAAAGGAAATGGCAACCCCTGAATATTACCCCCTCTCCCTCAATGCTCTGGTCAATGCCTGTAACCAGAAGTCAAACCGTGAACCGGTGGTTAATTTTGATGAAGCAACCGTCATCCGGGCTCTTGACAGCCTGAAAGGAAAACGGCTGGCCCTGCAGAGTGATGCTTCCCGCGTGACAAAATATGAAGAGAACTTCGTCAGCTTAAACAATCTTCTCGCTAAAGAGGCGGCGCTCATCTGTCTGCTGCTGCTGCGCGGCCCCCAGACTGCCGGGGAACTGCGGGGAAGATCGGAACGCCTCTATAAATTCAATGATATTGAAGAGGTGGAGGCAAAACTCGAGGATCTCAGTGAAATGGGTTTTGTCACCAGGCTGGCCAAACAGCCGGGGCGCAAGGAATGCAGGTTCATGCATCTTCTGTCAGGCGAGCCCCAGGCAGCCCAGTCCGGCTGGCAAGCAGAACCGCCATTCACTCCGCAGGATCGTCAGGATGATAATGGCCGCCTGGAAAAAATGGAGCAGGAAATCACCCTGCTGCAGCAGGAGCTGCAGGAGCTCAAAGAGGCCTTTCTGGCCTTGCGAAAACAACTCGAATAATGAAAATCGTGAGTTTCCCGCCAAACGACAGGAAAGCCTCAACGGGAGAAGTGCTCATAATGGGTAAATTCTTCCACCTCCTTCCTTTTCGGCGCCGAAGGTTCGTGGTCAGGGTACCCCAGGGGGATCATGGTCACCACCTCATATCCAGCCGGCACTGCGAGGATTTCCTTTACCTTGTCGTGATCAAAGGCCCCGGCAATAACAGAACCGAGGCCGAGGCTGTGGGCCGCAAGGCATAAATTCTGGGTGGCAAGGCCCAGATCATACATGAACCACTCGGCAAATCGGGTGAGACTTTCCCCCTTGTAGTGGCCAGATTTCTTCATGGCCGCCCCCACCACCAGAACCACCGGCGCAGCGGTCACGGCAGGCCCTGCCGGGTTTCTGGGGCTCAAGGCGTCATGGAGCTGCTGTTTCTTACCCCTGTCACGGACAACCAAGACCTCCCAGCACTGGGAGTTGCCCCAGGAAGGAGCCCAGCGCACTGCCTCAAGAATCTGCGCCAGTTGCTCACCGCTGATATCCTGTTCTGTAAACCTGCGGATACTTCTTCTCCCTTTGATTGCCGCAATCACATCCATCATCCGCCACCATTTCTGAGAACTTGATTACAACCGCATACCATATGCAAAGAGACCGGATAGGCAGCTTTTGTCAAGCAGTCATATCCGGTCTCTTTTCTCTTTTATCAGGCGTTGTCAGCCGTTCAGCATCCGGGCCATCTCTTTTGCGCCGTAGGTGATAATGATATCAGCCCCGGCCCGATGGATGGAAAGCAGGGTCTCAGCCATGACACGGTCCGCATCTATCCATCCTCGCTCCCCGGCGGCCTTGATCATGGCATACTCGCCGCTCACATGATAGGCGGCAATGGGCAGATCGAATTCCTCCCGCAGGCTTTTGATGATATCCAGGTAGGCAACGGCAGGTTTGACCATCAGGATGTCGGCGCCTTCATCCACATCAAGTGTGGCCTCACGCAGGGCCTCGCGGGCATTGGCCGGATCCATCTGATATCCCTGGCGGTCCCCCTCCTGAGGGGCGCATTCGGCGGCATCCCGGAAAGGTCCGTAAAAGGCGGAGGCGTATTTGACGGCATAGGACATGATGGGCACCATGTCAAAATCATTCTCATCAAGTATGCCCCGGATTTCCGCCACCCGACCGTCCATCATATCGGAAGGGGCGACAATATCAGCCCCGGCCTTGGCATGGGACAGGGCCACCTGGCCCAAAATCTCCAGAGTTGCATCATTATCGACCTGCTTATTGATCAGCACCCCGCAATGGCCATGACTCGTATATTCACAGAGACAGACATCGGTGGTCACCATCAAGTCCGGTGTCTTGTTTTTCAGCTCCTTTATGGCCTTTTGAATAATACCGTCTTTGGCATGGGCACCTGAGCCCACCGGATCTTTTTTCTCGGGAAGGCCGAACAGAATCACATGGTTCAGCCCCAGGGACATAATCTCTTTGGCCTCTTTGCCGAGCTGATCAACGGACATGCGGAAAACCCCGGGCATGGACGATATCTCCTCTCTAACGCCCTTGCCGGGCATAACAAAAAGAGGATAAATAAACTGCTCTGGCGACAGGCGGGTTTCGCGGATCAGAGAACGCAACTGGGCATTGCGCCGAAATCTGCGGGGGCGATAATCAGGAAAGACCATTTATATTTCCTCCGGGAAATCAAGTTCAAGGTTATAAAAAGAATTAAAGGCGAAAAATATCCGCCACCAGATCATTGATGAAAAGATCTGGATTTTCCACACCTTTGGCGGTGATCAGCACATCATTAACATCGTTTCTCTGCTGGATGAGTTTGAGACCATAGGCAAATGAATCAAAAATCACTTCGCAACGTTCGACAACGCCCACCTGGTTCCACGATTCACTTGTCACCAGCAGGTCCATCGCCTCATCAGCAAAGTTGATTCTCATGCCATATTCTTCAGAAACAAGCTTTACACATTCGCGGATCTGACGCACCAGGGCGATGAATTCCTTGCAGGCATCTCTGGGGTCGATGATTTGCGTCTGGCAATGCTGGGCTATCAGTTCGAGTCTCTCTTCTGAAGGGGTAACATTTTCCGCTCGCAGCAGATTTTCCTGTTTTTCCCTGATAAAGCTGGCAATCCTGGCGAATTCATGGGCAACGAATTCATGATAACGGATCCGCTGTAATTCCTGGACGCTCTCATCGGCCAGGAGAATCTGCAGCTGTTGCAGGGGGGTTTCCACCATCTCCGGCGAAACTACAAGATAGCGCACCGTTGAGGAGGGAAGTGTTTTTTCAAAGTACAGCAGAGCGTGCTCCATGACACTGACCAGCCCCCGGGCCCCGGTCCTTTCCTTGACTGCCTTGGCGGCAACCAACCGCAGGGCATCCTCTTCAAACTGCAGATGGATGCCATAGGCGGCAAAATCCTGTTTTTTTGCCACGACCACCGGACTGTTCGGGTTGATCAGAATCTGGTAAAGATCTTCTTCTCCCAACTCATCAAGCACGGCGACCACGGGTAAACGGCCGACAAACTCGCTCTCAAAACCGAATTCGATCAGATCCTCAGCCTTGACCTGCTTGAGAAGAAGGCCATCGTCCTTGCTTGAAGTGATGCTTTTTTCAAAACCGATGGATTGCTGCTGCACTCTCTTCTTGACGGCCTTTTCCAGTCCGGAAAAGGCACCGCTCATGATGAACAGGATATTTCTGGTATTGATGACCCTTTTTTCCCGCTTGCCCGTGGCCCGGTAATGCTCCATGGCCTCAAGCTGGGAAATGGGGTCATGGGACACCTTCATCTCAACTTCGGTCTCCTCCATGGGCTTTAAAAAGGCACGCTGCACGCCGGTGCGTGACACATCGGCACCTATGCGAAAGGGGGAGGCGGCAATCTTGTCTATTTCGTCCACATAGATGATGCCATACTGGGCCCGCTCAATATCACCATCAGCCTCCCTGACCAGATCCCGCACCAGGTCCTCGACATCACCCCCGACATAGCCAGTCTCACTGAACTTGGTGGCATCGCCCTTGACAAAAGGCACGCCGATATGCCGGGCAACGAGTTTGATCATATAGGTCTTGCCGACCCCGGTGGGCCCGATAAGCAGGACATTGCTCTTAATCCGGCCGGCCGCCTGACTCCGCGGTTTTTCCGACTCGTGGCGAATACGGTTGAAATGGGTACAGATCTTGGTGGCCAGAATCGCCTTGGCATCGTCCTGGCAGATGACATATTCATCGAGATAGGCGGCAAGTTCTTCAGGTTTCAGATCAAAATGAAAAATGGGGGTTTTCCGGGCTGAAATTTTCTGCTTTCCCCCCCCTTTCTTTTCAGCATGGGGAAAGAAACCAGTGGATACAATCTTAACCTGTCCTCCGTATTTCCTGCTTAAATAGTCGGCAATTTCCTTTTCAAGGTCTTTTTGGTTGGGAAGATTGGGGAGATTATCGTCAGCCATATGGATTTTCTTCTATCTAGAATTTTTAGGGTACCGCAAGAGACTCTGAGCAGACACCCTTGTAATCGGGTAACAAAACATGAAAAAACATGCTGCATGCCAGGAATTTCATATTCCCTATCAGGATATCAACAGGTCCCTTCATTTAAGGTATCAATTTTCAAGTTTAACTTCAATACCCAACGCTTTTAATTTCTTATGTAAATGACTCCTCTCCAGGCCGATTTGTTCCGCGGTCTGGGAGATATTGCCATCATTTTTCTTTAACTTTTCCTCCAGATACTCCTTTTCAAAGAGCCTTTTAGCCTCCTTGAAAGAGGCGTCAAATCCTAGATGGGATACCGGACTGATATTTTTCCCGGTGCCAGCAGCATGCATTTGTTCCAGTAAACGGACATCAATGGGCAGCATGGGGGCGATAATTTTCTCCGTGACCATCTCCTGGGGAGTCATAATGGCAACTCGTTCGACAAAATTACGCAATTCCCGCACATTTCCCGGCCAGTTATGGCAGGTCATCAACCTCATCGCCTCGGGTGTGAATTCTTTTTTCCCCAGCCCTTTGCGGGAAAACTCAACGAGCAGATCATTCACCAGCAGGGGGAGATCATCTAACCGCTCTCTGAGGGGCGGCATGTAGATGGGCACCACATTAAGGCGCCAGAACAGATCAGCCCGGAAACTGCCTTGTTCGATTTCCTGCTCCAGATTCTTATTGGTTGCGGCAAGCACCCGCACGTTCACGGAAATTGTCTTAGTCCCGCCCACCCTTTCAAACTGCTGCTCCTGAAGAATCCGCAAAATTTTTGCCTGGGTTTTCAGGCTCATATCTCCGATTTCATCCAGAAAAAGAATCCCCCCGTCCGCCTGGTCAAACTTGCCCCGCCTGCTGCCGATGGCACCGGTAAAAGACCCCTTCTCATGGCCGAATAGCTCGCTTTCTATGAGTTCTTCCGGAATCGCCGCGCAGTTTACCTCAATCATCGGTTTTTCAGCGGAGGCGGACAAACGGTGGATCATCTGGGCCGCCAGCTCCTTGCCGGTGCCGTGTTCCCCGCGGATCAGCACCCAGGCATCCGTGGGCGCCACCCGCTCAAGCTGCTGCCGGACATTGATGATTGCCTGTGAACTGCCGGTAATTTTCCATTTCTTCGTGCTCTTCTCTTTGAGAATGAGGTTTTCTTCCTCCAGATCGGAAACGAGCAGAGCATTATTAATGGACAGGACTATTTTGTCATATGACGGCGGTTTTTCAATGAAATCAAAGGCACCCATTTTGGTGGCCTGCACCGCGGTTTCGATATTGCCGTGGCCGGATATCATAATAACCGGCAGATGGGGAAACTGTTCTTTAATGCGGGGCAGGGCCTCCATGCCATCCATGGCCGGCATCCAGATATCAAGGAGTACCAGGTGGATCTTCTCCTGATTCAGCACCTCAAAAGCCTTCTCAGCAGACTCAACCGGCACGGGGAAAAATCCCTCATCAGACAAAATGCCTGCCAAAGACTCCCTGATGCTGGCTTCATCATCGACGATCATCACTTTTTTTGCCATTTGCCGCGACCTTCCTCATCCTCTTCCCAGGTTGCCGCCACCTCAGGCCAGTGGCAGCTCTATAATGAACCTGGCACCCCGGGGCAGATTGTCTTTTACCCTGATATAGCCGCCATGATCGGCAACAACCGTACTTACGATGGCCAGCCCCAGTCCTGTTCCTGATTTTTTGGTGGAAAAATACGGTTCAAAGAGATGATGCTTGTCTTCGTCACCCACGCCGGGGCCATCATCCCGCACCTCAAGAAATACCAGTTTCTGCTCGTCATCCACCGAGATCTCCACCGTAATGTTTCCCCCATCGCCAACCGCCGAAACGGCATTATCCAGCAGGTTGATAAGCACTCTTTTCATCTGCTTGAGATCAAAAGGGAATCTCGGCACATCCGCGGGACAGACAAAGGCAAAACGGACATTTTTATGCCCTTCGCGAAAAAGCACCATGGCCTCTTCCGCCATTTCTTTCAGACTGTTCATGGACTTCTGCACGGCCGGCATCCTGGCGAAATTGGAAAATTCACTGACCAGCCGCTTCAGCTCGTCAACCTGATTGACAATGGTTTTCGTGCAGACATCAAAAATCTCCCCCTCTTCACCCAACTTCTCCAGATACCTTTTGCGCAGGCGCTGGGCGGATAGCTGAATCGGGGTCAGGGGATTTTTCACCTCATGGGCGATGCGTCTGGCCACCTCGCGCCACGCCGCCATCCTCTGGGCCTTCTCCAGTTCGGTCAGATTGTCAAAAACAAGCACCACGCCAAGCTCCTTGCCGTATTCATCGACCAGACGGGTCATATTAACCCGCAGCGAGAAAGAGGCGCCCCGGACCTTGAGCCGCAGGGGAAGCTCGATGGCTCCCTTGCCGCTCCGTGCAAGCTCGGCATAAAAATTATTGAGAATCTCCTGATGCTGTTCATTCAAAACCTGCCGGTAATCATAGTTCAAAATCGCCTGCTTATCAATTTTCAGCAATTCCTCGGCAAAGCGGTTGATGGTGGTAATACGCCCCTCAGCATCAAGCGAGATGACGCCGGCAGCCACATTCTGCAGGATAATCTCCGTATAGCGCCTTCTGTTTTCCAGCTCCTGGTTGCTGGTTTCAAGCTCCTTCTGGCTGGCCAGCACGTCCCGGGTCATCTGGTTGAACGATTCAACCAGCGTGCCCATCTCGTCCCCTTCATCGGTTTCCACCACGAAATCAAGCTCGCCGTCCGCCACCCTTCTGGTGGCAATGGCCAGCTTATCAATGGGATCCGTCAGACTGCGTGCCACGAAAAACCCGAACCAGATGGCGCTGAAAACAATAAGCAGGGTGACAACGAGCAGAATCACCAGTAGACTTGTCTTGATGGGCTGCTTGAGCTGCATCAGCTGCCGATACCCTTCCAGACCGCTGGAGATAATCCCCATTCTATCCAGGCGGGACTGCGGAATCAGGGCAGAGACGATCAAAACATGGGGATTTCCCCCGGCAGGGCCCAGGGTGAAAGGGATGAGACTGCGCACCAGTTCTCCCCCTTGAGTCTTCTGGATAGCGATCTGACTGGTGTCGCCGTTCAATGCCTTGCGCAGCAGGTCAGGCAGGATTTCCGGCACATAGGCTGCTTCCTTGAACTGCGCGGCAGAAATTTGCATGACCACGGTGCGCTGGGGAGAAACAATCTCAAGACTGGCCAGCCCGTGCCGGTCAACAATATCGGTCAGAAAGGCATCAAGAGAGGAAGCCCCTGTCCGAACATTGTAGTGTGATTCAATGCGGCGGGCGATATTTTCTCCCAGTCTCTGCATTTCGTCTCTTTTTTCCTGATACACGTCCTGGGCCACATGCAGTGACTCAAGCAGCGACTGCTCAACCTTGATATTGAACCAGTAATCCATGCTGGTGGAGACGAACTGCAAGGCGATAAAGAACAGCAGCGCCGTGGGGATCAGAGAAAGCGAGACAAAGGAAATAACAAGTTTGGTCCGCAGTTTGGTGCCGAGTATCTTTTTTTTGCGCTCAAAGACCAGCTGCGCCAGATTGCGCAGCACCAGAAACACCATGAGCAGCAGCAGAAAGACGTTGCAGTTGATGATAACAAAAACCAGCACATTTCCGCTGACCGGAAACGGCACGGCGCCCAGCTGAAAAACCTTGGTTTCCACAAAAGTCAGCAGCGGAATGAGGATCAGGCAGCATAAAATGACTGTCCAGACCCGGCGCCGCTTGCGCTCATCTCTTTGCTGCTGATCCGGTGTTTCCATAGGTGAACGAGAGTGAATACCAATCGGTTTCAAACTTCCAGAGCTGCCAGAAAGGTATGATATATTGAAAGTTCAAGGGCAAGGTCTTTTTGGCCAACTTGGCCTTCACCTTCACCATATACCTGCCCCCGCTATCGAGCATGGCAAGTTCGGCAAACTGCAAATCATGGATATCGGCCATGGCTGTTTTTGCTTCGGCAAAACTCTTGAAGGTGATAACGCTCACCTTCCGCTCTTCCATTTCCACCGCATATTCCTGCTTGAGCGGATCATAATTCAAGGTGTGATCAAATGCCTGACTAATGATCTTTTTTTCCGGCTCTCCGGCAGAGAGACGATAGAGTTCGATAAAATAACTGAAGGTGACCGGGATGCCGTTTTCGATCCCCTTTACCATCTCATCGGTAAAGGCATCTTTCAGGCTAAAATAGAGAAGCAGGTGATGATCTGAATTCATAATCGCCATATCTTCAATGCGGGCGGACTCCTTGCCGCTCACCTGGGTCGGGCAGAACATCAGCCCCGGCAACAGCAGAACACAGCACAACAGCAGAAAATTTCTTGGTAATGTCCTATTCATTCGACAGATATTTTTTCCAGGAAAAAATCACGCTCCCAGATCAATGTTTTCTCATAATCTTTTCTTAGGCCGGGGAACTCCTGCATCAGGGCATCATGGACAAGCCCCTGCAGGTCTTCGACAATTTCATGTACCGATTCCCAGCCGGAACACTCCAGGTAGAGATGAAGGTGATCGGCCGCCAGCCAGACCAGAAAAACCTTGCCGGCCATCAGATGACCGCAGGAAAGCAAAATGTCATGCAGATAGGAAACATACATGTTACTGGCGGCAAAAACAGGTTTTCGCTGCCGCACACTCCACACCACATGATATTTTTCTGCCGCCCCGTTACTCGCAGCAGGCTGGCAACTTGGGTTTCCGCATCCACCGCCGGCGCACTGTTCCGAACCAATCAGCCGAATCGCCTCGGCAAAATAAGTCTGCTTGTTCCTGCAGACGACTCTATCCAATGCCTTTTCTTCCTGTTTGCCCACCAGCGTCAGGTTGGGACGGAAGGCATGACAGATGAACGACTGGGTGGAGGATGAACTTCGGGCGATATCGCAAAGAAACGATTCATCCATGGCCAGCTCATGGCAGACCTGACAGTTGCTCAGCGGCTGATCATAGGAAAAGATGAGACAACGAGAGCAGCGTGGGGGGATTTCAGGCGACATCTTGATGTCCATTCCATTTTTTCAGCACCAGTTTCTTTGCTTTTTCCAGAAACGGGGCAAAGGTGGCCGGATTGATGGCCGAAACGGCAACGGCATCAGATCTTTCCAGCAGTTCTTTCACAAACACGGGGTCCGCCTTATCAATTTTATTATAAACCTGCATAATGGTAATACCTGCAAGATCGAGCTCCTCCAGCACCTCCTCAACCACGCGGATCTGCTCGGCAAAACGCGGATTACTGATATCAATGATATGCACCAACAGATCTGCTTCATGCAGCTCTTCCAGGGTGGCCTTGAATGCCTTGAGCAGTTCGTCCGGCAGATTCCTGATAAAACCTACCGTGTCGGTGACAATGACCTCAACATCTTCGGGAAAACGCAACCGGCGACTGGTCGGATCAAGGGTGGCAAAGAGCTTGTCCTCCGCATAGATGTTGCTTTTAGTCAGACTGTTTAACAGGGTCGACTTACCGGCGTTGGTATAGCCCACCAGGGAAATGACCGGCAGGTCCTTTTTGCGGCGGCGTGACCGGCGGTGGTGCCGCTCCTGGGCTACCTGTTTTAAGCGTTTGTCCAGTTTGCTCAACCGGTCGTTGATCCGGCGTCTGTCGACCTCAAGTTTCGTTTCACCCGGCCCTCTGCCGCCGATCCCGCCGGTCAGCCTTGACAGGGCGTCATCACGCTGACCCAGGCGCGGCAGCAGATACTTGAGCTGGGCCATCTCGATCTGCAATTTTCCCTCCCGGCTGAGCGCCCGTCTGGCAAAAATATCCAGAATAAGCTGGGTCCGGTCGATAACCCGCAGTTCAGTATGATCGGTGATGGAGCGCACCTGGGAAGGGTTCAACTCCTGGTCGAAAATAAGCAGATTGGCATTACGCTTGAGAGCGGTCAGCATGATTTCCGCCAGTTTTCCCTTACCGATGATCAGTTTGGGATTGATTCGGTCACGCCGCTGGATAATGGTTTCCAGCACCTCCACATCATCGGAACGGACCAGCTCAACCAGTTCATCCATGGATTCCTGAGCCCCGGTCTTTGCTTTGGTGGTAACACTGATCAGGATGGCCCGGTCTTTGCTAGCATCACTTTTTCTGGCCGCCGCAGAGCGGGAGAACTCGTCCTCAAGGGCGGCTATCAGCTCCAGAAAGTTTGCCGGCTGCCGGGAAGGAAAAACCGGGGGGAGGAAATGCCAGCTTTTCCCGTCAACCGGAGCAGGGATCAGATGCACCGCATAGAGTTTCTCCGGCAGACCGCTGTCCATGACCTTGATCATGGCCATCAGATCCAGACGGAGGAAAAGAAGGTCCATCAGATCGTCCTCGGTGAGATCTTCTCCGCCAAGATGGGTGTGAACGCAACGCAAGCCCTTCAGGCGGCCGCCTGCGGAACGGATATGAGAAAGAGCAGGTATGACAATTTTTTTATGATCGCCGATAATGACCGTTTCCACCTGCCCGGAGCGATCAAGCAGCAGGCCGATCTGGCGTTTGATCTCAGCAGAAAGTTCCCCCATCTCCCGGGCGATTTCCGCCGAGATAATCAGATTGGGATCAGTTCTCCGTTTACCGAGGCGTTCCAGACGTTTGAGCTGACCTGTTTTCAGGCCGCTGAGATTTCCGATGAGATTACTTATACCTGTTCTCCTGTGACTTACTGCTGTTGCATGGGCGGGAAATGGGTGACAACTTCAGAATTCCTGATCTCGCAACATAATTTCATTAGGTTATACCACCACTCAAAGTGCCAAAGTTAATGGAATTGTCTGGTCAGCCCTTAACGCGCAGGATGCGCTTATCTCCTACCCGCAGGGTCAATTTTACCTTATCGAAATATTCAAGCAGGGGGATGGAAAATTTCCTGGTCAAGCCGGTCATATCTTTAAAGCGCGGGGCGTCAATATCCCCTTCCTTCTGCAGAAAATCAACAAGTCTTTTCTGCAGCTCATCGAGCGCCCTGGTGGAAAAATAAAAATCATTGGTCACCTTGGCGATCAGGCCATCTTTTACGAGCAGGCTCAGCACCTCCATAACCAGGGACTGGGGAACATCGGGGAAGGCACCTTGTACCTCCTTCATCGTCGGGGCATTCAGTCCTGCTGCGGCGAAAAGTTTTTCCATCTTTTCCCTGATTTCCTTTTCATCAGCCTGCAGGAAGACCTGATGGGCGGCCAGACGGACAATACCCTCTTCCTGCACAATGATATCTTTTTTACTCAGATCAACCAGACAGAGATGAAAGAGTTTCGGTCCAAGCATCTTATCTGCCCGGCTGCGCAGCTCTTCCTTGGGCAGTCCGGGCTTTAACGGACTTTCCTTATGAAAAGCGGCGAGGAGATCGGCAATTTTCGACAGCAGCCCGGCATAGACGTCCTCCGCTACATAAAGCTGTTTTTCCGAATCAACCACCACCACCTTGCGGGACGAAATCGGCCCAGTCATCAATTTTTTAAAACGATTGCCGAAACAACCCATTTTCACCGACAGCTCCGCCCCGGGAAGACCCCTGTAACCGCTCTCCCGCAGATGGAAAAGCACAAGATCCTCCTGGGAGGCGGTATGATAAATGGTAAAAATCCTGCTGTTTTCCTCCCGGAAGCGTTTTCGTTTCGGGGCGGAATTATTGAGCACCACACCACCGCCGATAGTGGTCACCGGTGAATACTTGCGCACAACATAGTGATCCCCCGGCCAAACCCCCACCGGCTCTTCCAGCAGCAGCTGAACATTGGCAGTGCTGCCTGGGGCAACCTCTTCGCTCTCGAGCAGTACGATGCGTCCCATGATCTCAGCCGTGCCGAGATGAACACGGACTCTGGTTCTGTTTTTCAGCGATTTTTGATTGGAGGACAGATAGAGAAATTCGGCATCCAGCATATAGGAAGGTTTCAGGCACCCGGGGCTGGCCAGGACATTTCCCCTCTCCAGCATATCCATTTCAATGCCCTGAATATTGATTGCCGTACGGTTGCCTGCTTCCACCAGTTCCACGCTCTGGCCATGAACCTGGATGCCCCGGATCTTCCCGTCAAGCTCCTTGGGGTAGATCCTGATATCATCTCCCACGGCAACCCGACCGGAAAGGGAGGTCCCCGTCACCACGGCCCCGAACCCCTTCATGGTGAAGATGCGGTCAATGGCCAGGCGGAAAGGTCCGTAGGCCTCAGCAAACTCACAGGAGGAAACCAACGAATCCAGGATTCTGCGCGCCTCTTCAATCCCCTCCCCTGTGGTAGAGGAAACCATGACGAGCGGGGCCTCGGCCAGAAAACTGTCCGCAAAGAATCCCCGCACCTCCTCCTCCACCAACTCAAGCCAGTCGGACTCCACCATATCCTTTTTGGTGATGACGATAAGACCTTTCTTCACCCCGAGCAGTCGGCAGATCTCAAAATGCTCCCTAGTCTGGGGCATGATCCCTTCGTCAGCGGCAATGATGAAAGCGACCAGATCGATGCCGGCAACTCCGGCCACCATATTCTTGACAAAGCGCTCATGCCCGGGGACATCAATAATGCCCAGCCGATGGCCGCAGGCCAGATCAAGGTAGGCAAAACCGAGTTCAATGGTGATTCCCCGTTCTTTTTCCTCCTTGAGCCTGTCGGTGTCAATGCCGGTCAAGGCCCTGACAAAACTGGTCTTGCCATGGTCCACATGACCTGCTGTTCCCAGTACGATTTCCCGCATGCTCAGAACTCTCCGTTGATAAAGGGATTACTGCGTTTTTCCTCACCGATGGTGGAACGGGACCCCCCATAACCGTGTCCCGGCCAGACAATGGTCTCATCGGGCAGCTGCAGGAGACGCTCACGGATCGCCTGCATGAAAATCCGCAGATCTCCACCGGGAAAATCCGTACGTCCCACGGCGCCGACAAAGAGGGTATCGCCGGTGAAAAGGTTGGGGGCGCTGTACAGACAGATTCCGCCGGGGGTATGCCCAGGGGTGTGGATCACCTCAAAGGATAGCAGGCCGACCTGCAGGATATCCCCATCCTTGACCAGCTTGTCAGGAGGCGGTGAGGTGGCCAGGCCAAGCATGGAAAAATATTTGTCCACCTCGGGCCTGCCGAAAAAAGCCGCGTCAGCCTCGTGCATGACAATAGGGGCGCCGGTCGCTTTCTTTATCGGTCCGTTGGCGCAGACATGATCAGGGTGCCCATGGGTATTGACGATATATTCAAGGCTGACCCCCTCTTTTTTGATCATGGCCAGCACGTCATCCTCATTACCGCCCGGATCAATGAGCATCGCCTTCCTGGTTTTCTCACAGGCGACAAGATAGCAACAAACCGCCATGGAGCCGACCGTCATCTGCCTGATAAGCATAATTCACCTTATTGATAAGACTGATCCGCAAGTCATCATTGCCGTAAACCGCTATAAACCGACAAAAAAAGGGCTAACAGTTGCAGGTGGAAGGATTGCAGGTCGAGCCGCAGGCGCAACTGGCATCGGCAATCTTCAACGAAGAAGCAGCGGTTGCCGCTGTTTGCTTTTCCACATTGGTGATAATCTCGTCGAAGGCCTTAATGGCCGGACTCTCCGCAGTAGAACTGAGATACGGCTTGCCATCATCTCCACCCACGACAATCCTGGGATCAATCGGCACCCTGCCCAGAAAATTAACGCCGAATTCCTTAGCGGTTTTCTCCCCGCCGCCGGTCTTGAAAATCTCCACACTCTGATTGCAGTGCGGGCAAAGAAAACCACTCATGTTTTCAACCATGCCGATAACCTTCATCTTTACATGCTTGCAGAAGTTCAGGGACTTTCTGACATCAGCCAGAGCCACCTCCTGGGGAGTGGTGACGACCACGGCCTGGGCATCTTTGATGGTCTGGGCCACGGTTAACGGCTCATCTCCTGTACCCGGAGGGGCGTCTATAATCAGGTAATCAAGCTCCCCCCAGTCCATATCGGCAATAAACTGGCGGATCGCCTGAACCTTGAGCGGTCCACGCCAGATGATCGGATCATCACGGTCTTCCATCATATATTCCAGGGAAATAACCTTGAGGTTTTCTCCGTATTGCATCGGCGGGAACAAGGAGCGTCCGTCAGTCTGGGTTGCCTGCAGCTTTTCGGTCAGATTAAGCATACGGCAGATATCAGGTCCATGGAGGTCCACGTCCATCAGCCCGACCTTGTAGCCCCTGTTTGCCAGCCCCAAGGCGAGATTGGTTGAAACGGTACTTTTTCCGACCCCACCCTTGCCGCTCATAACCAGAATTTTATTTTTAATCTTCCCAAGCGACGAAGTGATTGCCATATCCTGCTTTGAAACTGCTGCGTCAGGTGAACCGCAGGTGCCACTGCTGCAGGAACTGCTCTTCTGTTGACAGGAATTTCCCATGAAAAACCTCCTTATGGGTGAAATTTATAAAAGATTGTTATATAATTAAATAATTGTTTCCATTCCATGGACGATACCGCTATCAGTACCAATACACTATAGTAAGCTGTTACAGCCGGAAAGAACCAAAGTCTGCTATACTACCGCATCACATACATTTTTAAAAACCTTTTCTGCTTTCATCAGGCCAGGCAGAAGGCGTTGATTGCCGGTTTACATCTGCATAAGATAAGTCAGAGTTATTTATTGTCCACTTTTTTCTCTACTGCTCTGATGCAACAAGCAACTTAAAGAGAATTTTATGTTTGGGAAAGATTTTTTTTGCAAGAGCGGCTCATCACTTGCCGAAGTTGAAAAAATCATTGAACAAATCGCCCAGGGTGATCTCACCACGGACATGGACCTTGCCAGCCGCAAAAATGTTTTGCGCTCCATTGCCAATATGCAGGAAAATCTCGCAAAAATTGTCAGCGGTGTCATCAGCGACACCAAAAATCTCGCCTTTGCCTCAGCGGAACTGGAGAAACTGTCCGCGGGCATGCGCAATACTGCCCAAACAATGGCCCTCCACGCTGCCAATGTGGTCGCCTCCTCCAAGGAAATGGAAGAGAATCTGCAGACCATTTCCATTGTTGCCTCAGGACTTGCTCTTAATATGAATTCCGTTTCGGCCAAAGCTTCGGAGTCGTCTGACAACTTAAGTATTGTCTCCACCTCAACCGAGGTGATGGCGGCCACCATAACCGAAATTGCGCAAAATTCCGAACAGGCCAGAATTGTTGCCTACAAAGCGGCCCAATCCGTGCGGAATGCCTCGGACAGAGTGAACAGCCTTGGCAGCGCCGCCTCTGAAATTAACAACGTCATTTCCGTTATCACCGAGATCTCCGACCAGACAAAACTCCTCGCCTTAAACGCCACTATTGAAGCGGCCCGGGCCGGAGAAGCGGGGAAGGGATTTGCCGTGGTCGCCAACGAGGTAAAGGACCTGGCCACCCAGACCAGTAAGGCGACGGAAAACATCCGCAATAAAGTCAACGCCATCCAGTCGGCAACCGAAGCGACCATCAAGGAAATCAGCACCATCCATGAGGTCATTAATGAGGTGATAATGTGGTGGCAACCATTGCCGCAGCAGTGGAGGAACAATCGGTAACAACAAAGGATATAGCGGAAAGTTTAGCCAAGGTAACGGACGGCACCAAGGAAATGACCTCCGCCGTGGTCACCACCAGTGAAGCGGTCACCGAAGTCAACAGGCTCATTACCGATTCAGCACAACTTGCCCACCTGGTTGCGGAATCGATGACCGAACTTTCCGCCGAAAGCACCACCATTAAAACCGATTCAACCAAGGTCTATGCCAGTGGTATGGAGGTGGCAAGCCTGGGCAAGGATATTGACAGAGTGCTGCGATTTTTTACGGTACCGCAAAAATATATGGCTGACAATAAACCTGCTGAGAAAAAATTCATTGTCTTCAGCAGTGAATTCAGCGTCGGCATTGCCGAAATTGACGAGCAGCATACGAAGATCATGGACTACATCAACCAGATCCATGCCGCGGTTAAAAAGGATCAGCCGATCAATGAGATCAAAAAGATTCTAGGGGACCTTGCCAAATTTACAGTGGACCACTTTGCCAATGAAGAAAGATATTTTGACCGGTTCAACTATCCGGAAACCAAGAAGCATAAGGCCATTCACGAAAAACTTCTCGGCAGGGTGACAGGAATTATCAGCCAGATCAATGAAGGCAAGGAGGTCAATTTTATCGATGCCCTTACCTTCCTCAAGGACTGGCTGCAAACGCACATCCTGATTGAAGATAAACAGTATGGTCCGTTTCTGAACCAACACGGTATACGCTAATGGGGCTTTATTCTATTTGGTGACAACAAACCGGGTCTGCTCCAGGGCAAGCTCCATATGGAACCTGTTGGAGCCCACGGAAAAAGAAACGCGACGATTGGTCTGATAATCCATCTCAGGGGTGAGGGTAATGGCATTGCTCAACGCCAGGGCCTTGGGCTGACCGCAATTTGAGGTCAGTTCAAATTTGTTTTCAACCATGCTCATGGCGCGGCCCATGACTTGATTTGTCATCTCCCCCATGGTATCAATGACGTCATTGGATGTACATTCCTTGACTAAATCACTTTCCGGCAAACCCATATTGGTCATGTAACTTGTATAGAGATCCATTGCCGCTTCGGCTGTGAAATTCATCACGACCAGCCCGTTGTAGTCGCCTGAAAACATGACAAAACATCCTATTTCAGGCTTCAGACTGACCCTGGGGATGGACTGAAACGTCGGAGAATATTTAATGTTTTTTTTTGTACTTTTTTCCAAAGTTTTCTTGATGGCCAGGCTGAAAATATTAGCCACGATATCAATAGTTTCCAATTCATCTGCCATATGATAACCTCAACGGTAAAATATAGTCTTTATCTCCTGCAACAGGATGTCGCTTACCTGGAATACAATTTTGCCCGATACACACTTGAGAAGTCAACAGTTTTTCAGGAAACACTTTTGATGGCTTCCTAACAACTGAAAATTTACCACGGAGCACACAAAGACCACAGAGATAACTGACTGTAATAAAAAATATTTCTCTGTGATCTCGGTGTGCTCTGTGGTAAAAAAAGAATTTTTACCTTCATGGGCACAAATACGAGTTCATCACTTTTGCAGGGATCACTTGTTTTCCGGCCTTGAGATGCAACCGGCGGAGGACAAAAAAAAATCTGTCCTCCTTTATTTTTCAGCAAAAAAGATTAAATTCAGCTGATCACATCAAACCTTAGCCATGTCACGACAAATGAACTGTTACGAGACAGATATTATTCCCATTTATGATAATTAATTGTCAGTCAATCAGCAAAAGTTTCGGAGCACACCAGCTCTTTACAGACATATCCATCAGTTTTTACAGCAATGAACGTCTTGGCCTGATCGGGCCAAACGGTTCCGGTAAATCAACCCTGCTGAAAATTCTCGCAAACCAGGAAACTCCGGACAGCGGAAAAGTAATCAGCCGGAAGGGTTTAAAGATTGTTTACCTGGCTCAGGATGACACATTCCAGCCGGATCAGACTGTTGAGATGGTCCTTGAGGAGGCAATCGCTGATGATCATGACGAAGCTTCCCGACACGGCCGGATTCAAATCATCAAGGGCCAGACACAGTTGGAGGACGGCAATCAGCAAGTCGCCGAGCTTTCCGGCGGCTGGCGCAAGAGACTGGCAATTGCCAGGGCGCTGATCCGGCAACCAGATCTCCTGCTGCTGGATGAACCCACCAACCATCTTGATATCCAGGGCATCCTGTGGCTTGAAAAAATCCTGACCAACCCGTCGTTTGCCTTTATCCTCATCAGCCATGACCGGGCCTTCCTGGAGAACACAACCAACCGCATCATTGAACTCAACCGCTGCTATCCCGAGGGATTTTTCAGGGTCAACGGCAATTACAGCCGGTTTATTGAAGAACGAGAAGCCTTTCTCGACAGCCAGAGCCAGCGGCAATCCGCTCTTTCCAACAAGGTGCGACGGGAGACGGAATGGCTGAGCCGCGGGCCCAAAGCCCGCACCACCAAAGCCCGTTTCCGTATTGATAAGGCACATGACCTGCAAAATGAACTGAAGGTCGTGCGGGAAATGAACGCGGCCAACAGACAGGTGAAGATTGATTTTGATGCCACCGGCCGCAAAACGAAAAAACTACTTGAGGCCCTGGATCTTTGCAAATCCGTGGAAGGACGCCCGCTGTTCAGCGATCTCAGCTTCGTTCTCTCGCCGGGCAGCCGCCTCGGCCTCATGGGAGCAAACGGCAGCGGCAAGAGTACCCTTATCAATATCCTGGCCGGGAACACCGCACCGGACAGCGGTAAAATGACGCAGGCCGATGGCATTCGCATTGTTCTCTTTGACCAGAAACGGGAACAGATCAATCAGGATGAAACCCTGCGCCAGTCTCTTTCACCGGCTGGCGACACGGTCATGTATCTCGGCAATCCCCTGCACATCGTCAGCTGGGCCAAACGTTTCCTTTTTCAGCCGGATCAGCTTGATCAACCGGTAAGCCGCCTCTCTGGAGGCGAACAGGCCAGGATTCTCATTGCCCGCCTCATGCTGCAGCAGGCGGATATTCTTCTGCTCGACGAACCCGGCAACGATCTGGATATCCCTTCTCTTTCCGTTTTAGAGGAGAGCCTGATCGATTTTCCCGGGGCCGTGGTCCTGGTCAGCCATGATCGATTTTTTCTCGACAATGTTACCACGAAAATTCTCGGGTTTAACGGCAGAGGCGGAACTGCCATTTATGAGGATTTTGACCAGTGGCTGCAGGATCAGAACCGGCAGGCTGCGCCTGTAAAAAAGAAGACCGTTGCCAGAGAAAAAACGCGGAAACAGGGTGAGGCGAAACTGACCTATGGTGAAAAACTTGAACTTGCCACTATTGAAGAAAAAATCCTTGAGGCGGAGGAGGAACTTGAACACTGCCGACAGCAGCTGGAAAGCCCGGCTGTCAACAGCAATGCGGAGGAACTGGCCAAATGGTGTTCCCTTTTACAGCCGACCCAGGAAAAAGTCGATAAGCTCTATGCCCGCTGGCAGGATCTTGAGTCACGAACTTAATTCAGAGCTTGTCCATTCGTAAGCTCTAAAGGATAACAGCATGCCGATTTATGAATTTTACTGCCAGCACTGCCATACGATCTTTAATTTTCTATCGCGGCGGGTCAATACCTCTGCCCAACCTCCTTGCCCTAAATGCCAAGGTACGCTTCAGCGCAAGGTCTCGACCTTCGCCACCATAGGCAAAGCCAAAAAAGGGGAGGAGGAAGATTTTATCCCTGATTTTGATGAGGCAAAAATGGAACGGGTTCTTGCCGGGATTGCCCAGGAGGCAAATAATGTCAATGAAGACGATCCCCGGCAGATGGCGCAGCTCATGCGCAAATTCTCCCAACAGACCGGCCTCTCGTTAGGTGGCGGGATGGAGGAGGCCATAAGCCGCATGGAAGCGGGCGAAGACCCGGACAAGATCGAGGCGGAGATGGGAGAACTTCTAGAAAATGAAGATCCCTTTGCGGCAATGCGAAGAAAAATAAGAGGGGGCTACAAAAGCCCGCCAGCCGAAGATGACTCACTCTATGAGTTATGAAAAACTCATAACCCTGTGCTGAAGGGAAAATAAAAGCAGATAAGAGAAAGTATAATTTACTTGTTATCCTGGGACATTTCCAAAGAGGATTGCATATGAATCTGCAAAAACTCTTCGATCAACTCATGTCGTTCGGCAAGGGATAATCTAAAATAAATCGGACTTAACATCAGGATGCGGATAGCTTCACGTTTGCTCATTTCTTTATCATTATTATTCGTCAGATTAAAAAAAACAATTTTAAAATATCATTTTTTACTGAATGGTCATTCATCATTTAATATTATTTGGCACCATAGCAAAATCAGGGACGAATGCAAGCATCTTTTTTTATTTTTTTGCGCAAACAATCAATAGCAGCACCGCATCACGATGTTTTTCAACCCGTCAAAACAAGTCCACAGCCGATGGTTCCATGCTTCCAACGTAAGCAACCAGACGGAGCGGCAAACAGAACTTAAGGGAACCTTATGCTTTCTGCTCAACAATTAACCCGTTCGCCTTGCCGACCCTGTAGACCAGTTCCATAAAACCTTTGGGAAACGGCACATCTCGGGACTCAATCAGTATACCGTAATCTCTTGCCTTTTTCAAAAACTCCTCGCCATTGCCTTCGATGCCTTCCTGATGATTACAGAGAAAATGCATACGCAATGCGTCGGTAAGCAGGATGCACAAATTTTCAAGTTCACGAGGGACGTTTTCCAGCTCCTCCCTGATACGATTGCTGTTGTCTTCAGCAAAGATCCTGAATTTTTCCTGGGGATTGGGTGTACCGAAAAGATCGTTCATTATTGCACCGGCAAGCATCCCGGCATAGACATCCCCATCCTCGGGGAATTTTTTCTTCAGATAATCCTTCAAATTTTTAAAAAAAATCATCCTCACCACATCAATTCCTTCACGAATACTGGGGATTAATTTTCTATCAATAGCCTCTGCCATGACAAACTCCTTATTGTTTTGCAAATGGATTGAGAAACAAGCTCCCATCGCATGCGTTAAGATACTTCCAGTCAATATCCCTCCAAGGCAGCTCCGTACTGAACCGGAACAGGGAAAGATGGAGATGGGCAGGAACCGCTCCGTTCGTCGGGGCGATCATGCCAATCTCCTCACCAGTGGCCAGGCGATCTCCCGGCCTGGCCTCCGTCAAAATATGGGCATGCACTGCGACTATGTCCCCAAGGGAACATTCTTCACCTCTGACAAAAATTGTTTTTCCCAGGAAATCATCGCAGATGGCAACGATTTCACCGGATACGAGACAGGGAACTTTTATCCCTTCCCCGAGGAAATGTTTTTCCCCAGCGTCATCCGCGCAGCAGACCACATCCACTCCTTCATGGGGACGGCATCTCCACGCCCCCCTGACCCACCACTTCTCTTGATCCAGGAAATCCATACCCGGCAGGAGAATGATATTTTTGATAGCCTCACCTCTTTTAACATTCAAGTGCGCAAGCAGAGCGGCATAGCAATCAATAGTCAACACAGATCAAATTTCCATGAAAGCGGTCAGTTTTCCGGGAAAATGAACTATTTAAATTTCCCACAAATAATGCATCATGCCGGAAAGATGATAAAAGTAATCAAAAAAATCAAGGAATAAATATTGCAAAACATATTATGAATCGAGTATCATTTTTATATTTCAGGTAATAATTGTTGCGATTTATTCAATTTTTTTCCAGAAACTGTTCCCAAGCAAACAGCCTGGAGGTATTAGCATAATCATGGAGCAAAGCAAACCAGCTGTTGAACGCAGGAAATCCCAACGATTCCACTTGGCTGATGACATTCTTGTCTTCAACGAAACAACCTTCGGGCAGATCATTAACATCAGCAAAGGAGGTTTGGCTTTTCGCTTTCTGACCAGCAAGGACATCACCCAGGATTCTTTTTTTGAACTCGGCATCTTAAACAGTACAAGCGGTTTTTACCTTGAAAACATTCCGTGCAAAACGATCACCTCCACGGATTCCGCTCCGATTCATCCGACAGGATCAACTATCATTCGGCGCAACGGCGTTCAGTTCGGAGAGTTAACTATTGAGCAACAGCAGAAAATAGAAGAATTTCTTGCAGAAAGCTCCGGGCAGGTTTCCTCCCCGGAAACTACATCACATTAAATTGATTTATTCTCACCACAGCCCAACCAGGTACACTTGATAGTAAAACTCTGTCTGGCAGCAGGTATTGCCATCCTCGTTTCAGCCCTGTGCAGTATCATCGAAGCTGTGCTTTACTCCGTGCCAGCAAGCCGGGTCGAAATCCTTGCAAGATCGGATAAACTCTCCGGAAAGCTGCTGAAAAGATTAAAAAACAATATCCAGCAGCCCATTACCGCCATTCTTACGCTCAACACCATAGCCAACACCATGGGGGCCGCTATTGCCGGAGCTTCCGCGGCTGCAGTTTTCGGCGACAAATATCTCAGCCTCTTTTCCGCCCTCTTCACCTTCACTATCCTCATATTTTCAGAGATTCTTCCCAAGACCATAGGAGTTGTTTACAGCAGAGAAATTGCGCCATGGATAGCCATTCCTCTCTATGGCCTGGTAAAGATTCTTTCTCCCATTGTTTGGGTTATCAAACATGCCACCATGCTCATCCCGGGTTATGATAAAAAGACTGAGATTTCAGCAGACGAAATTCACGCCATGGCCGTGCTCAGCAGGAAATCAGGTGTGATTGACGCACAGCAGGAAGGATTTATCAAAAACATCATCGACCTGAAGAA
Source organism: Pseudomonadota bacterium (assembly GCA_018897105.1). Lineage (GTDB taxonomy): Bacteria > Desulfobacterota > Desulfobulbia > Desulfobulbales > SURF-16 > SURF-16. Next base: position 21,863 of record JAHILF010000041.1, on the reverse strand, counting down.
AAAAACCGTCAGAGAGGCCATGACGCCCCGGACAGTCACCTTTACCCTGGATAAAAACCTGTCGGTGGCCGAGGCCCAGCTCATGCAGTCCCAGTGGAACAGACACAGCCGGGTTCCTGTATATGACAAAAATCCCAATGACATCATCGGCATCGTGCTGCGCAAAGATGTTCTGCTCAGTGTCGCGGAAGGAAAAGATCGCCGCACCCTCGCCTCCCTGATGAAACCGGTCCATTATGTCCCGGAAACAGCCCAGCTCAACACCATCCTGCTTGAATTCTTTGAACAAAGGCAGCATCTCTTCTGCGTTGTTGACGAATATGGCGGCATGACCGGCGTCATCAGCCTGGAAGATATCATCGAAGAGATCGTCGGACAGGAAATTATTGATGAGACGGACCCAACCAAATCAATGAGGGAAATCGCCAGGGATAAGGGAAAAACATTTCTGTCAGCCGGAAAGCGGAACGAAACCGAATAAAGGAGTTGCTGTCTCTAAAAAATGACCAGGAGATAACTGAACAAAGCGCCGCCAAGCAGCAGGTGAATAATCACAAAATTCTTCAGATCAACGAATCCCTCAAAAGGACCGAGGCAATAACGCCATAAGATATAGCCCCCGGCAATGGAACCGTTCATCATAAAAAAGGCTGACAGCACCTGCACCGGAAACACAGGGATGGAAAAAGAGAGCTTTTCAAGGATCGGCAGCCCGAACTGTCTGCCGATTGTTGGGATGAAATCACCAATACCCTCGGCAAAATGCGCCATGCGGTAAACAAGCTCACCGGTAAATGCCATGGGGATAAGGATGGGCACCATGGGTGACAAGTTGCCGACAATTGGGTCATTATCCACTACCCCGAAGAGTTTTGCCCCGACTCTTATCACCAGAAGAACAATAATAATACAGATTCCCAGCAGAAGACTGAAAAGCAGCGGATCGGGAATGGCAAAATAGTCGAGCGCCTGGCTGTAAACCGGCTTTTCCTTCATGAATCGTGCGATCTGGGAACCGATAAGAAAAGGGACAGTGTAGGTACAGGTTTTGTATCTGCCGGCGCTGCGGATAAGCTCATTATACGGATTGCGCAAAAGGAACTGGGGCGAATCACGGTCGCAGAGAGGAAGACAATGCCCACAGACGAGGCAATGCAGATTATTCTGGGCAGAAACCGCGCCAAGATATACAGGGCATCCGCGCCTCTTATCCGTACCTTTTTTGCAGGCAACGCTTTTACAGCCGCGGCATTTATCATGATCAGCCCTGAACTCGGTAATGGAAATCGTCGCCGCAGCTCCACTGATCCGTCCCAAGGGGCAGAGATGGCGGCACCATGACTGGCCCTGAAAAAGCACCGCCATCACCGTCGCCCCGGTGACGATGGAAAGAACAAAATACGACGTGCCGGCAGGCCATTCATTTAAACCGGTAACCGTCTCAAACCAGATGATGAGGGCCAGCAGAAAAACCGCCATGTACACTCCGTATTTCTGCAGGAACCGCGGGACTTTCATGGAGAACGTCCATCCCCTGCTCTGCAGAAAAACACCAAGTCCCGGAAACGGACAAATGCCGCACCACATGCGACCGACAAAAAACCAGGAAAGAACAATGCCGGGCCATAGTATGCCCCAGGTTAAAAAAACAGCAATATTACTCCCCGCATCCTGGGGACCGAAAAAACCGGAAAGAAGCACCAGGACAAAAAGGATGTCACCAGCCGTACGCAGCTGGGCGTAATGGCGCCTTGCCGCCAGAAATCTTCTGAATGCCGGGAAAATCCTGAACAAATCCAGTCTTTGCCCCTCATCAAAGGAAATGACGCTCTTAAGCGCCCTCGTCCACCAAGTCACAGCCTTGTCCTGTTTTTCATAGAAAACCTTATCCTACCGCATCCAGGATAACCTTGACCTGAAATTCCTTACCATCACGGATGATCTTCAGAGTCACCTCATCTCCCACCTTGTAACGTTCCATTTCCTGGCTCAGATCATCAAGATTTTTAATTGGTTTACCATTCACCCCTACGATGATATCCCCTAACAGTACTTCTCCGCCGATCTTTCTGACGCCGCGGAGGCCGGCCTTTTCAGCTGAAGTGCCGCTCTCCACCTGAACAATCAGCACCCCTTCAATGCCCAGGCGCTCCATGAGCCTCTCATTGGCCACGGAGATGCCAAGCCCCGGCCTGATCAGCCGGCCGTGCTTGATAATCTCGGTTACCACCCGGTTTACTTCGTCGACAGGCACGGCAAACCCGATGCCGGCATTGACGCCATCCGGACTGTAGATGGCGGTGTTAACCCCGATGAGACGGCCGGCGCTGTCTAGCAGCGGTCCGCCGGAATTACCCGGATTAATTGCGGCATCGGTCTGGATGACATCATGGATGGTCATGCCGTTTGCCGATTTTATTTCGCGTCCGAGAGCGCTGACGATCCCGGCGGTAATGGTCTGATCAAGGCCAAAAGGATTACCTATGGCAAAAACCTTCTGCCCTACCTGTAGATTGGCGGATTCGCCCACGAGAATCGGCTTGAGAATTTTCGCGGGTGCGGAAATTTTCAGAACCGCAATATCCTTGTCTGCTGAAGCTCCCACCAGTACCGCCTTCCACGTGCTGTTATCGGCAAGGGTGACCTGCACCTTGTTGGCATCTTCAATGACATGATAATTGGTGACAATCCTGCCCTCCTTATCCCAGATAAAGCCCGAACCGGTACCCTTGGGAATCTCATGGACATTCAGGCTGAACAGATTGCGGCGCAGTTCAATGCTGGTGATATAGACAACTGAAGGTGAAGTGGCCTGGAAAAGTTCAATGGTATTGCGCTCATCAGCAGCCAGGTCCCCCCTGGCGGTTACTGCGCGCAGCACGGTATCGGGATTGATGGCAGTCTGATCCGCTCTGATAAAAAACCACCAGAACAGGGCAAGGCCTGCCAGAAAGTAAATCACGGGAGGTATTTTTCGAAAGAATATATTATTCATGGGCCATCACCAGTTCAGCTTTCCAGAAAGAGCTTTGCTACAGCAAAATAAGCAGCAACACCGATAATATCAATAGAGGCGGTGACAAAAGGGTCGGTGGAGGCATTGGCGGCACCATTCATCCTTTTCAGAACAAGCGGCACCGTGCCCTCCCGGCCGATAAGCTCTTTTGTGAACGTTGCTTTCATGAAACCAGATCCGAATACGCCGATGGTGAATGAAACAAACGTCAAAATACCGCAACGTATTTTGCCAAAAAGGAAAAATAATAATGAAAACAAAAAAATATAAATTTATTTATTGCAGAACGTCAATGGCAAAGTCATTTAATTCTGGTCCTTCCTGAGCCATTTTTTGACAAGACTGCCGGCCCTTTCAGGATCACTCTTAGCCAGCCGGCTCATGAGTTCCTGTTCATCTCTGCTGTCAGGCGACGGTGGGGCAAATGATTCGTCCTCCTCAGCCTCGCCCTGTTCAGGCCAAGCTGCATCAGGTTTCCGGTCAATTTCCTTTTCTTTCTGAGCCTCCTGCAAAATCTCGTTCACTTTTATCCTGTTCCAGTTGAAAAGGTAGGAAAAAAAAGGGCGCACAATAAAAAAAAGAAACAGAATAAGCAGAATAAAATAGGCCAGAGGTAAGGCGAGCCACTCAGCAAACCGAACTATTGTCTCGTAATTTTCCATATGTTAATGTAAATTTTTCACTTTTTATAAGAAGATACCCTGCAGGTATCTTATAGTATTTCTACAATGAGTTTCAAGCTTGTCATGCTGTCTACCTCAAAAACCATCGGCTCGTTTTCACGCAGACTCACGAGTCAACATGAAAGGCTTCATTTATGCAAGTGATACGTAACAAAATATTGCAGTGCCTTTACGATTACTCAAACAATGACGAAAAACTCATAACCATGCTTGATGACGTTGCAGCCGAGTTCGGCCCCAAGGCTTTTCCGGTGATGTTTCACGTTCTGACCCATCTCGAACTCAGCCAGCCGGAAGCGGAGGAGTTCTGGCAGGAGATCTGCCAGCATCGCCTGGAGATGGGCAACCAGCTTGGCCACAATGTCAATCTGCGCACCGCCATCTGCGATTTTTTCTGTTCTATCCATAAATCCCTGCAAAACCCCAAGGTGGTTGAAATTCATGTCTTTGAAAACACGATCAATACCGCCAAATACGATAGACTGACCGGGCTATACAACCGCGCCTATTTTGATGAATCACTGATCAGGGAAGTTGCCCGGGCCAAGAGATATAACACGGAACTTTCCGTCCTGTTTCTGGACATAGACAATTTCAAGACCGTCAATGACAACCATGGGCACCTTGCCGGAGACTCGGTTTTAAAGGAAATGTCCCAGGCCATCATGGGTGAAATCCGCGCAGAAGACATCGCCTCCCGCTATGGAGGTGAAGAAATAGTCATTATCCTGCCGGAAACAAAAAAGGCCACCGGACTCATCCTGGCGGAAAGAATCAGGGAACTCATTGCCAATCTTTCGCTGCAGTATGAAGGTAAAAGTATTCCGCTGACCATCAGCGGCGGCCTGGCCAATTTCCCCATTGACAGCTGTGACGCCATGGAACTTGTCAGATTTGCCGATATGGCGCTGCTCAAGGCAAAGGCCCTGGGGAAAAATAACATCCAGTCTTACTCGCCCAATAAACGGCGCTACGTCAGGATTGATTTTTCGCCAAAAATTCTCGTCAAAAAGATCAGTATTGATGAACCAGCCGAATCGTTCACGGCCCAGGCGAAAAATCTGAGCCTGACAGGCATCCTCTTCAGGAGCACCTCCCCCTGTTTTGCCGTGGGCAACAAAATCCAGCTGCAGGTCCCCTTTGATGATTTCAACGTATCTGTCGAGCTGCTCGGCACAGTGGTACGCATTGAACTGACGGGCACAGGCCAGTATGAAATCGGAGTTTCTTTTCTGGAGATGGAGCATACCTGCCAAAACGAGGTTTCTCAATATCTACTCAAAAAACTTGGCCAGAAAATCACCTAATTGAGCCATGAAGATCGAAGACCTCATCAGCCAATTTCACTATCTGTTTCACTATCTGGAAGAACATCTGCTGATCAAACAGCTGGTGATCGTCTTTATTTACGCTCTGCTGGCAAAGCTGATTGATCTCTTTATTGAAAAAATCCTGCGGCGCATTGCCCGCAGAACCTCCTTCCAATTCGACGACCAGCTTCTTGATTTTCTCCACACCCCTGTTTACTGGTCTGTTCTGGCACTGGGTTTGACCCATGCCTTAAGCCTGAGGCCCCTTCCGCCGTTCTGGAATACCGTTCTGCCAAACAGCATAAAAAGCAGCATCCTGCTCATCTGGCTCGTCACCACGATCAGAATGATCAGTTTTCTGGCCGCACAGAATATCTTTACCAGGGTGGCCAGTGAAAAGATAGGCAACGACCTGGTCATCCTTATCCGCAAGCTTGTCAAGATCATCGTTATCGTTTCCGGCATATACTGGCTGCTCTCCATATGGCGGGTCAATCTCACCCCTTTTTTTGCTTCCGCCGGTATTGCAGGTATTGCCGTGGCCATGGCTGCCAAGGATTCCTTATCCAACTTTTTCGGCGGCATCAGCCTCTTTATGGACAAAACCTTCAAGGTTGGAGATTACGTCATCATCGATAACGGGGACCGCGGTGAAGTGGTGGAACTCGGCATCCGCTCAACCAGGATAATGACCCGTGACGACGTGCTCATCACCATCCCCAACTCCATTCTGGCCAACTCAAAAATAATCAATGAAAGCGCGCCAATCTCCCGTTTTCGCATCCGTATCCCGGTGGGTGTTGCCTACGGCAGCGATATTGACCAGGTGGAAGCTGTTCTGCTGCGGGTGGCCGCCAATACCGCCAATGTGGTCCAGGATCCGGAACCCCGGGTAAGGATGCGCAGCTTTGGCGCCTCTTCCCTGGATTTCGAACTGCTTCTCTGGGTGGAAGACCCGAGAGAAAAAGGACTGCAGACCCATCATCTGCTAAAATCGATCTATAAAGCCTTCAACCAAGAGGGCGTGACAATACCCTTTCCCCAGCTTGACCTTCATTTTGACAAGGAGCATGCCTCATCCCATGAAACCGGAAATGAAAAGCTTTCTGCAAATTAACCCTGGGAACGGATCGATCTGGAGTCTGCGGGAAACCGAGCTTCCACTAATAAAAAGACTCATGCTGCGGATGGCCAAAGTCTGCATCATTGCGGCCCGGGCCCCCTTCAACAAACAACTGCTCAACCATGCCTCCGCCCTTTCCTTTACCTTTCTGCTGTCTCTCATTCCCCTGCTGGCCATGATTTTTTCCATTGCCAAGGGCTTCGGCATCCAGGACAAAATCGAACCGCTATTGCTGGAGAAGGCGGTGGGGGGTGAAATCGCCTCGGACCTGGCTCCCAAAATCGTCGAATATGTCAATAATACCAATGTAGCCGCCCTCGGCTCCATCGGACTCTTGTTTATTGCCTATACGGCGATTTCCATGCTCGGCCAGATCGAAGCCTCATTCAATACGATTTGGTCCATAAAAAAACCGCGCACTTTCATCAGAAAAGCGAGCGACTACCTCTCCATCCTCATTATCGGTCCTCTGCTCCTGGCGGTAACCCTCGGTCTTTCCACCACACTGAGCAGCCATGCCTTTACCCAAAAACTGCTGGAGATCGGCCTTTTTGCCGGGGCAATGAAACTCTTTTTCCTCAGTATTCCCTGGATATCAAGCATTCTCATTCTGACTCTGCTCTTTGTTATCATACCGAACACCACAGTGCGGGTCTTTCCTGCCCTGCTGGCCGGCACCATCACCGGCTGCCTCTGGCAGCTGACCCAGATCATCTTTATTAAATTCCAGATCGGAGTGGCCAAATACAATGCCATTTACGGTACCTTCGCCTCGGTGCCTATTTTCATGATCTGGCTGCAGACGACCTGGATTCTGGTGCTGTTTGGAGGGGTCCTCAATTTCGCCTGCCAGAACGCAGGCAAATTTCATCCCCTGGAATTTGAAAAAGACATCAACTTTGCCAGCAATGAAAAAATAAGTCTGGCAGTTTTACTTACCATCTGCCTGACTTTTGACAGGGGCAATGGCCCATCCGCTCCGGCAACAATCAGCAACCGGCTGGGCTTATCCGAAAGTTTTGTCAGAAGCGCCCTTGCCCGGCTGCTGGAGATAGGAAAAATCCTGCCGGTCAGCAGTGAGGAAAACGATCTCTTTGTTCCGGCGAAACCGACCGCTGAACTGAAAATTACCCATTTTTTCAAGGATATCCAAGGGAAACAGGCCGACAATGTCATGTTCGAGGATGAAGAAATAAATGGTGCCATTGATAAAATTCTCGAACTCCGCCAACAAGCCATGGAGACGAATTTTGAGAACAAGGGCATGAGTCCCCTGGTATAAAATCATCTCTTGAGGCTAGAGGAACCTTTCGCGCTGTTTCACCATTCACCACAAAAAAAAACGACCCTTTTCAGGGTCGTTTTTTTTGTGGTGGGTGTGAACACAAATCCAACGGATTTTACGGCTTCCAGTTGCCATTCTTGCGTTTCCGCAGTCGAATGGAAGCCGGAGTCACCTCAACCAGTTCGTCATCGTTGATATAGGCAATGCAGTCTTCCAGGCTCATCGGCCTTGGCGGGGTGAGAGTGACTGCCTCATCGGAACCCGAGGCACGCATGTTGGTGAGTTTCTTACCCTTGGCCGGATTGACCACCATGTCCGCAGGCCGGGTATTTTCACCTATAATCTGGCCGGTATACACATCAATGCCAGGGGCGAGAAAAATCCGGCCCCTTTCCTGCAGATTAAAAAGCGCATAGGCCACCGTTGTGCATGGTTCCTTGACGATCAGGACGCCGTTGACCCGGTTGGTGATCTCCCCGGCATACGGACCGTATTCGGCAAAGACATAGTTCATGATGCCCATACCCTTTGTGTCGGTCATGAACTGGGAACGGAAGCCAAGGAGTCCCCGGGTGGGAATTTTGTAAATCAGTTTGGCCATGTTGTTCGCATTATGCATTTCCAGCATCTGACCCTTCTGTTTGCCCAGTTTTTCAATCACCACGCCCTGGTACTGCTCATCCACATCAATGGTCAGCTCCTCATAGGGCTCAAGCTGTTTGCCGTTTTCCTCCTTCATGATGACCTGGGGCCTGGTGACCTGGAACTCGTAGCCTTCCCGCCGCATTTTTTCAATGAGGATGGAAAGATGCAGCTCGCCCCTGCCGGAAACCTTGTAACCGACGCCTTCGGTTAAGGGCTGCACGTGCAGCGCCACATCGGCCAGGGTCTCCCTGGACAGACGTTCCTCAATATGCCGGGAGGTGACATATTTCCCTTCCCGCCCGGCAAAAGGAGAATCATTGGGCACAAAGTTCATGGACAGCGTGGGAGGATCAATCTCAATCAGCGGCAGGGGCCGCGGATCAAGAGGATCGGTAAAGGTGACGCCCACAGTCACGTCTTCCATGCCTGCCACGGCAACGATTTCACCGGTACAGGCTTCGGAGACGGCAATTTTTTCATTGGCCTCAAAACGGAAAATTTTGGAGATCCGGATGGGGGAAATAGAGCCGTCCCGGCGGGAAACGGCAATATCCCTGTTGATCTTCAGGGTGCCGTTCACTACCTTGCCGATACCGAGCCTGCCCAGATAGGGCGAGTAGTCGATGGTATTGACCTGCATTTGCAACGGGGCATCGATACTGCCGGAGGGCGCCGGGATGGCGGAAACGATCATTTCTGAAATGGGATCCATGTTGCTGTTTTTTTCATCAAGGGTGCGCAGCGCATAGCCCTGCTTGGCCGAGGCATAGACAACAGGAAACTCAAGCAGTTCATCCGGGGCATTGAGCTTGACAAAGAGATCAAAAACCTGATCCACGGCCCAGTCACAGCGGGCTGCCGGCTTGTCGATCTTATTGATGACCACGATAATCGGCAGCGAATTGGCCAGCGCCTTTTTCAGCACGAAATAGGTCTGGGGCATAGGGCCTTCCTGGGCATCCACCAGTAGCAGACAGCCGTCCGCCATGCGCAGCACCCGCTCAACCTGGCCGCCGAAGTCGGCATGGCCAGGGGTATCGATAATATTAATCCAGTAATCCTTGAAATTATATGATCCATTCTTGGAGGAGATGGTGATGCCTCTTTCCTTCTCCAGATCCATGGAATCCATGAGACGTTCGGTAACCGCCTGATTGGAACGGAACATGCCGCTCTGCCTAAAAAGCTGATCCACCAGAGTTGTCTTGCCATGATCAACATGGGCGATAATTGCCACATTTCTTATTTTTGCCTGATCCATATCCTCGTTTACTCAAATGTCCTTATGGCTGATACCTGCAGGGACGAAACTGTCCCCGGAAAATCCACCAAAAAATTTGATATATTAAATCACATTTACTCTTAAAACAAGATAAAAAATATTTTCGCGCTCCTGGAACTGCAACTTATTTTCCTGTATCTTCATATTTTCTTGACATACGGCTCAAACAGCTTGCTATAATTAATATAACACAATTTGACGATGAGGTGAACCAGATGAGCAATCAGCAGGATTCCAACTGGATTTTTGATCGTGATTACTGTGGCCGCATCCTCAACGGCGAGTTCAGCAATAACCTCAAAAAACGGGTTGCCGAGGCCATCAGTCTCTTCCGTAGTTTCAGCGTCAACGCCAATCCTTCCATTCCATACATTTCCGCCTGGCGCGAGAACTCCGACAAATCCATATGGTATGAATTTGTCGGCAACCGTCTGCTGCAGCTTCTCGGCTGCCAATCCTGCGAAGTTGCTGAAATCTTCCGAGACAGCGTCCTGCAGCGTCTTACCTACCATTACGGTTCCGACAATGAAAAAATCAACAAGAAAATTCTTGATCACCATGATCTGGCGTTTCGCCAGGAAGAATTGCGCAATGAGGGAAAAAGCAAGGGAACCATTGAAGCTGTTTACAAGATATCCTTAAAAGACCGGCCGGCAATCTGGTTGAAGGATCAGGCCTCGGTGGAATCTTTTGCCGAGGACCAGGTCTGCCTCTCCTTCGGCTCCCTGACGGATGTCACCATGGAGATGATGGCCCACGAGCAGGAGCAGCAGGAAAAAGCGCTGTTGCTCAGCAGGCACGCCGAACTCGAACATAAGATCGAGCAGCAGAATAAAGAGCTGTGGAAGATGCAGCTGGAAATGATCTACCGCCTGGCCCAGGCCGCCCAGTTCAGAGACAGTTGCACCGGACCGCACATCACCAAAATGAGTCATTACTGCGATATCCTTTCCCAGGCGGCCGGATTAAGCGAAGAGGAGCGGCAGCTGATTTTCCATGCCACGGCCATGCACGATGTGGGCAAACTGGGCATTGCCGAGTCCATTCTCCACAAGCCGGGCAGACTCACCGATCAGGAATTTGCGATCATGAAAAACCACAGCATCATCGGCGCAAAGCTCCTCTCAGGCAACGACACGCCCCTTCTGAGAATGGCCAAAGGCATTGCCCTCACCCACCATGAACGGTGGGACGGCACAGGCTATCCAACCGGCCTCTGCCAGGAAGAAATCCCCCTGCCTGGCAGAATCGCCGCCATCTGCGATGTCTTTGATGCGCTGACCTCAGAACGTCCTTACAAACAGGCCTGGAATACGGACCTGGCTTTTTCCGAGGTTGAAAAAGGCAAGGGCTCCCAGTTCGACCCGGAGCTGGTAGACCTTTTTCTGGCCCGAAAAAGAGATATCACCTCCATCAGACAGCGCTTTGCCCCATCACCACTTTTCAAACAATGATCCAATTGATCGCACAAGTCAGTTGGGCGAAACCGCCGGCGCAGCAGACCGATGGCGATGATTTTACCATTGAGCGACCACCCACCCACCCCTGAACCAGGATGCAAAAATGTGAAATTATTTCTGTGCGGACCTCTGAAGGAGGTATCATGAAGGCAGCCACCATCTTCCATCTGCTCCTCGACTTATTCATCACTTTTCCCCTGGTTTTCTGCCCTGCCCTGTTGCCGCACCCGGCTCAGGCCCAGGATGACTATAGCGAACCGAACAAGATCAGGGTTGACAGGAATAATCAGAGGAGAAAAAAAGTATCGAGCAGGAAAACGAAGGCCGCGCAGTGCTGCAGGTCGGCCACAAGGATTATCCTTTCCCGATACCCATGGTCCGGCAGGGGGAGGCCTGGCTCTTCGACACCCCTGCAGGCAAGGAGGAAATCCTCAATCGACGCATCGGCAGAAACGAGTTGCACACCATCGAAGTGATGCATGCCTATACCGATGCCCAGCGTGAGTACGCCTGTATGAAACGCAAGGGCGAAGGTACGGAGTTCGCCCAGAAGTTTATCAGCGGCGAGGGTAAAAAGGACGACCTCTACTGGGAAACAAAGCAGGGTGAAGAGGAGAGCCCTTTCGGTCCGTTGATCGCCAAGGCCACTAAGGAGGGTATACAGGTGGACTGGATGATATCCCGCCCGAAGCCTATCACGGCTATTATTTCAAAATCCTCAAGGCCCAGGGCGGGCATGCCACCGGCGGCGCCTTTAATTATGTGGCAAACGGCAAAATGGTCCTCGGCTTTGCCCTGGTCGCCTATCCCGCCAAGTACGGGGCCTCTGGCATCATGACCTTCATCGTCAACCAGGAAGGTATTGTCTATGAGAAAGACCTGGGCGAGGACACGGCCGCGACAGCGGCGGCAATGACTGTCTTTGACCCTGACGGTACCTGGCGCAGGTACGATGAGTCAACCGAGCAATAACACCAAGTTTCCGCTGACCAGCAAGCACCCCTATTCCCGGTATTCAGCCGCTTGGCTGACTGCCGAAGTGTTATCCGATTAATAATTACGATGAGGAAAATGAACATGAGAATATGGCATCATGATGTATTGATGACAGAAAAAGCACGTCCCGGAATGTTGCTTTTCAAGTTTTCAGGTCACCTTCTGCTATGTTTATTAACAATCGGCATCATGCTGTTTGCTCCCCTGAATTCCAGAGTGTATGCCGAGGGGAATGCTATCGATGTATGCAGAACAATTACCGGTGTTGAGGTTGCCAAAACAATTGATGGCAAAATAATGGAGACGAAATCCCTTGATGTTGGAATCAATTCTCAATGGTAACGTTGAACTCCTCCATCTGAATACTTGCGTCCTTGCCCTCCCCCAGGAGATGGAAGGAGAAGGACTGCCGGGCCACCGGGTTGTCGAAGGAGAATTCGAGTTTCCCTTCCTCCTGAGCATGGAGGAGCGGGAACCCCGCGTGTTGGATACTGTTGATGGTCCCTTGCCACATCTTTAACACCAACCGGAGTTGAACCCCCTCCGCAGTCGCCTGGAGCACTTTCACCCGGATCGAGACATGAACCTTGGAGTTGGCCGGGAAATCAAGGTCTTGGGCGCCCACCAGGTTGTCCGACCACTCATTCCTTATCTTCTCCCGCAGCTGACGGATCTCGCCGCTGGCGAACTTCAGCACCCGGACCCCGTGTTGGGGGAGAAGTTTGTGATCCAGAGCGCCTACGATGAGAAAGATCGGATTCCTCCTCCCCTCCTTGTCCTGCAGAAACTCGGCCGGTGGCGGCCCCAACAGGCTGTCTGCCCTGCCCACCCGGCAGCGGCCGTCATCGGAGCACTCGTAGCGAAGGTTGTCGGCCGTATGCCAGCGGCGTTTAGAGGTGGTGTAGGAGACCATTTCCCTCGGCGTAGGGTAGTCGCGGAAGAAACTTCTACCCACCACTCCGGCGGGAATCGGCAGTCCCAGGTAATCGAGAATGGACACCTCGGTGTCCACCAAGCCATATCCCCCCAGCTTGAGGCGCGGCAGCTGCCCGTCCTCCGGGGCGAGGATGATCCCCAGCCCCCAACTGCTAACCCACTCGGCTAATTCCGAGCCATGGGACTCGTCGGAAGTCACGATCACCAGCGTGTCCTCAAGCACCCCGTCCTGCCGCAGGTCTTCGATGAACTGTCCCACCGACTGATCCAGCAGATCCACGGTAGCAGCCCGGCGGTCGGGGTATTGAGCTACGACATTGTCGGGCACGGCGTAGGGTTGATGGGTGCCCACCGTCAGCAGGGTCAGCATCCATGGCCGATGCTTCTGCTGCAGGGCGGCGATATAGTTACGGGCACCGCGAAAGAAAACCGAGTCGACCACCCCCCACTCGAAGGGGTAGGGATTGGGCTCCGTAAACCATTCCGAGCCGTGAACCTCCTGAAACCCGACTAAGGGCATGAACCTGTCCTTGCCCATAAAGGCGAGCCCGGCCGCTTGCAGATAGTGGGTATCCCAACCTTTTTCTGCCATTTGCTCCGGCAGGCACTCCTTGGCCCGCTCCGGGTCGCCGGACAACTCCACCGCCTTGGGTGTATCCCAGGATAGTTTGCTGAAATCGCCGCACAGCAAGGCGTAGAGGCCTCGGATGGTCTGATGGCCGTGGACGGTAAAGTCGGGGATCAGCATCGAATCCCGGGTGCTTTCCGCCAACCGGGCCATGGAGACTTTGTCGTAATCAACCCTCATGGCCTGGCGGATTTCGGGGTAGTAGAGGCCCGGCATCCCCTCCAGGGTGACGATCAGGACATTCTTGGCCGCCCCCTTGGCCAGCAAGGGTTTACCGTCGAGATCGGCCCGGTCCAGGCCCCGGGGCAGCTGGAAGTTGGCCAGGTCCTCGGCGGTAAGCGGTGGCGGGGCGAAGAAGGTGTCGATGATAAACCAGTGCAGGGCGTTGTGCCGGGCGATTACGCTCTGGTCGTCGTTTTCAAGGCTAAGGCGGGTCTGGATCAGCAGGATGACGGTGCCCGCGGCCAGGCCGATGACGGCATATCGCCATTTGGGTCGGGAAAGCGGCAGGACACAAACCAAGAGCGCCGACAGAGCCAGGGGCCAAACCAGGGCGGGCGAGGAGAGGTTGAAGCTGGCCGTGCTGTTCTTGACGAAATCAAGATTGGTTAAGTAGTGCAGGTCTTGCCAGGCGGGCAGGCGGTTCATGGCCGCCACCAGTTCATTCGCGCCGATCATGAAGCCGGCCCAGACCATTGCCAGGATCACGCGCAGCCAGCGGGGGCTCCAGATGAGCAGGACCAACAGCAGAAGGCCCACTCCGCCCTCGGACAGGAGCCCGATGAGTTCGCCTCTGCCCGTATGCACCAAACGCCAGATCAGCGGCGTCATGGTCAGGACAGCAAGGGAGAGAAAGGCAATGATCGATTGCATGGGTGCGGACTCCAGTCGACTGAAAAAACGGATTTTGACGATCAGGGTTGGCTAAAAAGACTCCGCACCACGGCGGGGAGATCTCCTTTCGGGATCAACCGGTTGCCCTCGCCCAACTCGAAGAGGCCGAACCACTCCTCTGGGTCAGCCGGTTCGTGCCGGACCTCGTCGTCCGGAGCCCAGCCGATCTTCCACCATTCGTCCTGGAATTCGAAAAAGACCAGGCCGCAGAAATGGTCGCGCAGGCGCGCGGTGCGGATATCCTGCCACACCGAGCGGAAAACCTTGGCGACGTTTTCCGGCTTATGGCCGCCGTAATCGATCACCTCGGGCTTGGGCATGATCGGGGAGGTGGAAAGACCCACCTGTGTCACCAGTATCGGCAGCCTGGTGGTGGCTGCCAGCTCCTCAAGATAGCCCTGGAAGGTGGTCCCGGTTACAGAGCCGGGCGGCGAACTCAATACGCCATTGGCATAGGTGTAGACGTTCATGCAGAGGAGATCGCCCATGTCCGGTACCAGCACATGCTCGCGGGGAACATCCAGGTCGGGACGGTCGGCAATGGGACCGATGTGGGTCCAACTGGTGTGCGCATAGAGGTGGCGCTGGCCGTAGCGGGCCAGCTCGTAGTCCATGGCGTCGTCGATGAGACGGGCCAGGGCGACCTCGCTTGGGCTGCGCCCCGTCACGGTCAGGTGTTTGCCCTTATAGTCGCGCACCTCGGGGTGGAGTTTGTTGGTGCTTTCCACCGTGGCTGCCTGCAACTCATCGCCGACGGAGAACAGCACCAAACGCTCCGGCCGGCCGACGGCGTAAGTATGGTCGATCACCTGCTTGATGCCGGCGAAGGTTTCCGCCAGGTATTTCTCGTCCAGCAGGTCAGGGGTGAAGGGGTCGATCCAGATATCCTGACCGTACACCAGATCGGTGTCGTCAAGGGCGGCGAAGAAGTTGGCCGGCATGCGCAGGGGAAAGACATGGAGGTAATTCACCCCCATCTCCTTGAGTAATACGAGGTGCCCGGGATATCGCCCGTCGTTGCCCGGCCCGGCACCCTGTTGCGGGGTCTCGCCCGTCAGATACGGCGAGTAGCCCATGCCGCGGAAAAAAACCGGCTTGTCACCTACGCGGTCGATAAGGCGAACGCCTTGGACCACAAAACGGCGCGGTTGGGGGGTGTCGGGATGGATTTGGGCCGTTTTACCGGAAGCTAACGCCTCGCCGGCAGACAGACAATACACAAAGAAAAGAAGCAATGCTGATAATTTCGTGATCATTAGGTTTGCGATGGGGATATTCGTAAAGAAATCCAAACCCGGCCTTAGCGGGCAACGTGGTGATAAGGATATAAAAAAATCAATAGCCGACGCCCTGATGGATGTCAATGGCTTTCTGCGGGCTGGTTTGCTTCGGAACCCCTAGGGAGAGAGAAAGGGAGAACTTCTCCTTGGTTAAAAGCGCCTTGCGGAAAAGCCGAATTCGGGTCTCTCTTCGGGACTGAAACCCCGGTAATCGAGCTGATCTCCATCATGTGCTTCGTCCGCTGATGCCGCTTTGCAGGCATATCTCAGGGGTGAAATCATGTGCATGATTAAGGTTAGACCTATATGTTGCGGCCATCACATCCCCAGCAATCTCCGCTGGAGGAGCGTTTGCATGTCACGGCGGCCATCAGCAATGAGGTAGACATAGACATTTGCTTCGACAATCCGATAGATTAGGCGATATGGCTTGAAAAAAACCTCCCGATAATCACGAATTCCCAGAGCTATAAGCTCTTTCGGGTACGCTCCCCGCTCCGGCAATTCACTCAAGCTGACAAATTTTTTCTCGATCTCATCAAGCACATACTCCGCATTGTTTGCCGAGTCGTGTTCTGAAATGTATGTGTAGATGTCTTTGAGGTCAGCGGCGGCGTCTTCAGTGAGCAGAACCGTGAAAATCACTAGATCGATTCCTTTTTTCTACGGAGACGGTTTATTGCTTCAGTTGCGGAAACTACTTTGCCTTCTTCAATCTGACGACTCCCAAGGGCAAGAATTTTAAGCAAAGCCATGGTTTCCTGGGTTTCCTCGTAACTCTTGATACCCTGGATGACGACTTTAGCTTCTCCGTTTTGGGTAATGATAAGCGGATCACCTTTTTCTTCAAAATTTCGTATGATCTCGGCAGCATGCGCCTTTAAGTAGCTGATTGGCTTAATTTGGTCAGATAATCTCATTAGTCGCCTCCATGTAAAGGGTGTAGGACTATATTAAAACCAAATTTAGTCGCATGTCAACAAAGTCTTTTCAAAAAAGAAAAGGGGGCGAAATGCCGACTACTGTGTACTAAGCCCGGCCCTGCTTTGGAAACTTCTTCACTTTTCTCAAAATGGGATATCTTTACTTCCTGAGGGTATAAAATTGTTAGAAGGGGAAGATTTTGAACTATTGGAAAGGCGTGGTTGCTGCTATTTCCGGATATAGAGGGGGTTAAGAATTCAGGAAGAATGTCAACCTGCGGTTTTGTTGAAACCGTTAAGGTTGCCACATCCAATGGAAACAAAAAGATTTGATTTACTTCCAAGGCGAAGAATACCTGCGAATCACCTATCTTTTTTTCTGGGCAACAATAGGGAATTACACCACCAGAGCTGCGGCAATTTGCCCTATTTGCAAATAAGCAATCTCATTGTAAGAATTTGTCAGGATAGTTGAAAAAAGTCAAACCTGCTGCGTGGTGGGGATTAAATGACATGGATATTCTTAAGAAAAGCCGGGTTACCTGATGATGGCAGCCCGGTTTTGTGTTTTTAGGTGGAAACGGAATCCAGGCGACAACATGCTTAATTCAGTAGAGATAAATATGCTGTTTCCTTAACGAAACCCGCTGGTTGTCCTCAACAATTTGCTTATTTATTAGGTAATTTTCAAATTTTTGCAGTGTGGTCACCGGGAAATTATCTTGCGCTTGATAAATAATAAAATCGGCTACATTTTATTTTAAAAGCCCTTAACAAGTAAAAGGAATCGGCGGATAATACGAGAAGAAACATTATCAAATAAGGAGGTACGAAGAATGAAAAAGCTAAGCATAATCCTCGGAGTTGCGGTGGCGTTTTTAGTGATGCAAAGTGGGCTACTACCGCGTCAATCCTAACTGTCACGGACGAGTCTTTATGGCAGAGCGAAGTTGGTACATGGGGCCTGGCTGACTTTGAAGGTTTCCTCGGTCCAGTCGTAACCGTTATCCTGGTGTCACTTTTGTTGATTTCAATGGTGGCTCTCCATTTACAATAGCCCAATTCCCCTATCAAGGCGCGAACAGCATGTTCACTGTCTTCCAAAATAATGCTGGCGGCGGCGGTTGGGCAGCTGAGTTCACAACTTCGGTTCGTGGTGTCGCTTTCTGGAGCGGAGACGTAGAGTTCTCAGGAACAATTCTATCCTTTTACGACCAAGCCTAACTTTGCTTGGTACGTTCGACCTTTTGGCTTCAGGAGGCGATAATGGCCCCTATCTGTATGGGTTCAACGGG
Source organism: Pseudomonadota bacterium (assembly GCA_018897105.1). Lineage (GTDB taxonomy): Bacteria > Desulfobacterota > Desulfobulbia > Desulfobulbales > SURF-16 > SURF-16. The sequence continues at coordinate 4,107 of JAHILF010000041.1, read as the reverse complement.
TTCGTGTCTGAAAGCGCGAACATAGCTCGGGTGGGACTCGCAATAAATGGGGCGGACGCCATTTGGTTCGACAACTTCCAGTATTCTCCGGCTGCTCCAGTGCCTGGACCAGCCTCCATTTTGCTCTTGGCACCAAGCCTCACGGGAATGATAGCTGTGAGACGAAGGCTCCAATCGGGGAACCGAGGTTGACCTTAAAAAAACAGCCCAGTCGGGTAAGGGGAGTCTTTTTTGGGTAAAAAGAAGCAACATAATCAATAAAACAAATGAGTCAAAAAAATCGCATTACCGCAGACAGGAAGTTTATGACCGAGATCTTGCCTGATCCAAAAGAAGGTCAGGGCAGCATAATTGATGTCGGCAAAAAAGGTTTTTTCTTGTTTAGCATTCAAACAATTATTCCGATTGATATGGAGAATTGAAATGCAAAGTTTTTATTTGCTTAAGACAAATAGTCTGCCTGGTGACATAGATATTCATAGCGATATTCTATCAGTTGTACCTTCTGCGCTTTCAAGAAAGAGAGCCTTAAAAGCGGGAAGAGAACGACAAGATGAAATGAATGATAAGAGAGGCCCTAAAAGTTGTATTTTATGCGACCCTTCATTGAAGCCACCAGGAACCTCAGAGTTTGAAGAAATTATTCCTGAAAGGTGTGGAGATTTTTTAAATGATTTCCCATATCTGCCTGGCGATCAGCGTGTTGTGTTCATGTGGAACAGCGACAAAGCAATAAGAGAAAAAATGATCCATCGCTCAAAATTATCCGAACTCGAAAAGCTAGATTTATTTTGGTTGCTCAAAGGATGCATTAAAAGGGGAAATGAGTACAGGAGTCAGAGGGGACATACAAACAAGGGTGTTGAGGAGGATTTATTACGAAAAATCCCCGATCAAATGAGGATGGTTGTTGGTTTTAATTTTGGAAGATTGGCAGGTCAATCCATCCCTCATTTTCATGCACAGTACGGATGGGAAGTCGTGCTAAACCCACGATCGATATCTGATAATGCTCTTAACTTATACTTCGAAGAACTTCGATGGGCTGATTTGATAATCCACGAAACTGACAAAGTAAGAATTGTGGCGCCTTGGACGCCAATGGGGCAATATGCCTTGGATATGTATTTTATTGATAAATATGATATCTGCGAAATAACAGATGAAGATTTAAAGATATTTGCCACCGTAGGACATGCAGTTGTGCAAAAATACCTTTCCCTTGGAATACAAAATCTCAATATCGTATTTACTAATTCGCCCGACAATAAAAAAATCGAGCCATTGATGGTGCATTTTGTTCCGCGGGTAAATATGACAGCGCTGTATGAAATTAGGGGTGTGAATGTGGTTGATACACCGCCCTCAAAAATAGCGGAAGAATTTAAGAGATATACAGGTGGCGAGACAAAGGAAATAAACTGGGTAGAACTTGTTGGGAACGCAAGCCTTTTTGACCCAGACGAAGCCTATAACTTACTTACCAGCAATGATAAAACCGGAACAACCGAATCTAACAACACTAAGAAAGAACAATATAAAAACAAACGAGGAACGCCTGCCAATGATGGCGACAAGTAGTTAGATGGGATTTCATGAAGGGCATTAGCATTACACGAAATGCATGCCAAGTAATGGAGGTGTAGATGATATTTATCAGTTATGCCAAAGAGGACGGTGAAAAAGCGCGGAAATTATATAACAGACTGTTAATGGAAGGACACGCTCCGTGGTTTGACGAGGAATGCATTCAGCCAGGACAAGATTGGGAACAAACAATAGAAGCAGCAATAGGGAAATGCAAATACTTTATTGCATTATTGTCACATTACTCCTTGGAGAAAAGAGGTTATGTGCAGAAAGAATTGAAAAAAGGGCTTGATACGCTTGAGACAATCCCTTTCTCGCAAGTTTTTTTGATTCCTGTAAGAGTTGAAACATGTTATCCGAAAGATCCCGCACTCAAAAGGCTTCACTGGGTTGATCTGTTTCCAGACTGGGAAGGAGGATTTAGGAAACTCAACAAAGTATTTACCTTTATTCCAAAGGAAACCTCAGTAGCAGATCTTTCTGGCACCAAATGGGTAGCTTTTGATTCAGATGGTGATCGATGGGAGTTTCTATTAAAAAAAAATGGAATCGTTGAATCTACAGAATTCAATGTAATATTGCAAAATGGCAAATGGCGCCAAGCAGGCTCTAATTTTTATATGGAGTTTAATGACAAATATTCTCAATACCGGGCGATATTGGTGGGAAATGAATTAACTGGAGAGGCGCAAAACATAGATGGTAGAGAGTGGACTTGGCATGCTAACGTGTTGTGATTTTAAAGACTGTTACAGTTTTACTTTTAACAAGACGTTCGAAGCAGAAAAAGAGAAAGGGGGGAAAAGATTTATTTTTTGGTAATGAATTAATGAGAAATAAACCTCGAACCATCTAATTAACCTCAAAAAAATGGCGATTTTGCAAAGTTCATTACTCCGTTCCAAATTTCGAAGTGGCTGTCAGGAATGTGCCACGTATTTTTGCGGCAGGTTATCAGGCCGTTAATATTGCCACATCTTACATCTGAAAATGTCAAACTATCATCAGGTTATTAGATCTACTGTTAATATACGTAGATACCATCCCCAACAGCCTGGTCTCTCAAGAAAAAGGAGAAAGAAGAACGGACAAAAATAATAATTTTCTTGTGTTGATTTGAGTCATTGCCAGGCCAATCATAATCTCCAAAATCGGGGGATTTGCTTACCCGCCAAACATTTTTTTCAGTCCTGCCATAATTTTGCCGAAAAAGGATCTCTTTTCCTGCTCGGCAACCGGGGCAGGCTTTTCTTCGACGGCAATCTCCTCGGCACTTTCTTGGGCAGCAATCCCCTGTTCCTGAACAGTTTCTCCCGCCGCCAATTCCGTTTCTTCTTCTGCTGCAGGCTCCTCTTCGGCTGGCTCTTCGGCAGGTTGTTCCTCTTCCACCATCTCTTCAACGGCAACCGCCTGCTCCTGGAAGGCTTCATCCTCCTCAAGCTCCAACTCTGCAACTGCTGCAGGCTGTTCGACAGGTTGCTCTTCCTCAATCATCTCTTCAACAGCAACGGCTTGCTCGTGAATTGCTTCTTCTTCACCCAATTCAAGCTCTTCGGCAGGTTGTTCCTCTTCCGACATCTCTTCAACTGCAACAACTTGCTCGTGAATTGTCTCTTCCTCCAATTCAAGCTCGGCTACTGCGGCAGGCTCTGCAACAGGTTCTTCCTCGGCAGCCATTTCCTGGGCAACAATCAGCTCTTCAACTGCTTCTTCCACCTCCAATACCAGATCTTCTCCAGATCCAAGCTCTTCCTCTGCTGCCTCCTCCACTGCCAGCTCCTCAAAAGAAACCGTCTGCTCTTCAGGGATTACCTCAAGCTCCAGATCATCGCCGACAATCGCTTCCAGCTCGGCGGGTTCATCGGCAAGAAATTCAACCTCAAAATCCTCATCGGGCAGATCAACAGCCGCTAGTTCCTCCTCGCCGCCCAGATCAAAATCATCAAGACTGACATCAAGAGAAGGCAGCTCGGCCGTTTCTCCTCCATCCGGCTGGCTGGATCCGTTTTCCTCAACGACTACGGCAACCCGGCCTGTGAGCTTCTCATTCATGTGACTCTTTGCTTCCTGCCAATATTCAGGAAGATGCTCTTCCAGACCTTGCTCTGCGGCCTTCAGCTCCCATTCAGCGTTCAACGCCTCGATTTCCCGGTCGGTAAAACCATACTGTTGAACATTATTTGCAGTGAAAATTTTTATCCTGGGCATTGTTCGCATTCCCTGCTGGTGTTTTGCGGCAACTAAGACGGATCGGTCTGATCAGGTCGGCTTGCGGTAAATCCTCTGCATGGAAACGCGAAAGCCAAACCCATCAGCCAGATCGATAAAATATCCTGTCCTGCAGCAGCCTTTTATAAGTCTGCTGCTACATATTGATACTCAATGTCATTAACTTAAGCCTTTTCGCCGGTTGCCTGAGCCCAGGTTCGTCATTCCGGCGAAGGCCGGAATCCAGGTAGTTACGACAATTCTGGACCCCGGCCTTCGCCGGGGTGACGACGAGTGTAGTCAGTTTTT
>JAHILF010000040.1 GCA_018897105.1 Pseudomonadota bacterium | reverse complement strand
TTTTATGCTTGTGCTACAGCTGAGAAGCGCAGTGGCTCGAACGCCTTGATAGGTGTAGCCTTAAGGCGGAACCTGTCAAGGTGTTCGAGTTTACTCAACAGCGGCGATAAGCTCGTCCGCGTCAGCGGGCGAGCTTATCAGATGATTGGTCGCTTCCAAAGCTAGTAGGTATATTCCACTCCTACAAGGAGTCAGAGGGCTTAATGGTAGGAACACACCTAATTTCGATTTTGGCTGCCATTCAACTTGGTCAGATGAAAGGGTTTGGCGGCGTTGAGTAATAAACCTAACAAAAAGTTCAACAACGCTCGTTCCTCGCTCGGACGTGCTAACGCGCGCCGGTTAACTTGGCGTTAGCCTAAGAGGAAAAAATATGGCTGATGACAAAAGGTTTATATACCGTGATGCACAGGGAGTAGTCTCGTATAGAGAGGTTACAAATATCTCTGAGACCGAAGAATATATTCAAGCTTTTTGTAAGAGTGCCAATGCATTAAGAACTTTTCGTAAAGACAGAATACTTGAGGATATAAACGAGCCTTCGAATATTGAGCAAAGGTTACAATATCATATTGAAAATTCACCACCACAAGAAAGGCCTCAATCAAGTCGTTCTTACACCAGAAGGCTAAACACTTCCGGGGCACCTGAAATTTGCTTTACTGGTTTTAAAAAAGCAGACAAAATCAAACTTGTCGAAATCGCAGAATCCGAAGGAATGTTTGTGCGTGACTCTGTAACAAAACAGCTTGAGTTCCTTTGTTGCGGTTATAATGCAGGACCCAAAAAAATTGAAAAATCACGTCATCAAGGCGCAATCGTTTTAAATGAAGAACAATTTCTCACAATGCTAAAAACAGGTGAAATTCCCGAAAAATAGCATTTATTTGCTAACCATCGCTTGGCGATGGACGTGGGAATAACGCCGGATTTTTAAAGACAAGTTCATCGGCCGCGCCTCAAGCGAACCGAGAGGGTAGATATGTTGAGACTATCGGATACATCAATTCGAATGTATCGCAAAAAAAACGGCCTCGTTTCTTTTAGGCTGAAAAGCTACTTACTTGTTCACACGGATGTAATTTTTAACCTGAACGCTTATCTCAGAAATCTGACATGCCAATTAACGCTATCCTCTGGTTTGGTTGTCCCTATGGACACTTCATATACTATCCGCACACAAGCAGAATATGTAATGGAGACAATGGCGCATTTGTTTTGGGCCTCGGGAGAAGCTGAATTGGAGTCTATGTGTAACAGCGTTGGTAAGCTTCGCTTGGATTACCATATCAGTTTCACTGGTCACCCCGATGAAAACCCTGATTTTTTTGAAACAATTGTTCCACTTGTTGTAAGAACAAGAAAATACAAAAGATTATAAGTTTTTTTATCATAAAACATTTAACCCTCTAACAAGCCAGCGGGGTCGCAGAAAGACACAGTCGCTGAACAGGATGGTTAAATCAATGAATGAATTTATGCAACAAATACAAAAAGCAAATCGCCTAAAGGAAATCACGCAAAGGATTGGCTTTGCGATATGGCAAATTCAAGAATTGGAAGGTGTATCTGCTCAGTACTTCGTTCTTCTTGGACAAGCTAAAAAAGGAATGGGGGAAGCTGCTGGCAATGATCTTGTTAAAAAGGCAAAGAAAAATACGTTTGGCCGCACTATCAAAGATATCAGAAAAAAAGGATTGTTAAATAAAGACCTAGGAGGTCGTTTCCTTAGACTATTGTCAGAGCGAAATTGGTTAGTTCACCAATCAAGAACCGAAAGCCGAGATGCTGTTCATAGCGATATTGCAATGCAACGGCTCATATCACGAATTGATGCTATGGCGGATGAGTCACTTGCACTTTTGAAAGAAATAGGTTCACTATCGATAGCCCATATGAATAAGCATGGTGTTAATGAAGAATCCATATATAAGAGGGCAGAAGCATTACTCAATCAATGGCATTCGTCAGAAGAAATCTAACATTGCTCTTTCAGCGGAGCGCAAGAAACCGCGCCCGCTGAAGAGCCCGTTCCGGGGACACCTTACTTATTTCCAGGAACTAACCGGTCCATTAACGGTTTGATCTCCGCCAGCCGTTCTTTTACTGCCTTCCAAGCTGTTTTTCAATCAGCTCCCATATAGTCGTGAATGAGAACGACCCGCATGCCGGCCAACTTAACCTCAGAAAATATCCGAATGTCTTTTGCGACAGGCCCTCGGGATTTGCTCCTCTTGTCCGCTTCGTAAACCGTCGCGCTAGCTCCGTCGGTCTGACCGCCGCCTGGCCGAAAATTGTTTAGGGCAGTTTGCTGCGGCAGGCGGTGGCGAAATCTTCCGGATAATGGCCCATGATCCAGCGCAGCTGGGCTTCGCTGAAGGCGCCGGGAGACACGGGCAATTTCGGCAGAAAACTGTAGAGGAGCCGCTGGTCGGATTTATCCGTGAAGCGTTTGGCATACTCGATAATGTTTGCCATGCGCAGGCCCAGGCTGCCGAGCACCTGCATGGCCGTATGCATGGCCTCATCCAGGGAGCGGCGAATGGCCTCGTCCGCCTCCAGGATATAAAATCAATCGGGGACAGACCACGATTTTAACTTTTGCCAACTAAATAATGCACCGGATAAACCGGTGATCATCAGGTTCGAATTGAGAGCCCGTTATAACCGTAATTAACTGAGGAGGCCAGCTATGTCCGAGCGGGATGTACCAGTCTTGGAACCGATAATGCCGGATGTTAAGCGCGTTGTCGAGGCATTCCTGCAGAACCTTAGTCGAGCGGGATTTCCTTTTCAGTCTGCGGATACTGCGGCGATCACAGCCCTCGATGAAATCTACTATAAATCTGTAGCCAACAATTGGGAATTTGCAGGGCGAATATTCAAAAGGGGCGGTAAATATTTTTACACAAGTCCCCGAACGCTCAAGTCCAGCCGCGAGTCAGATCCTGGACCCAAACTTCCCAACGTCGAGAACATAGGTACATATCACAGCCACGCCGGTCAATTTCTGCCCACTGATGAGCTTTTCTCTCCGAAGGACAAGTTGAAGGCAGAATTTGGGAAGGATGTATCATATGTTATCACACCTCGTGGGAAGATCATGAAATACATTCCAATCTCGCTTTCTCCACCAGGGACGAAGCCACCGGGGTCGCTGGGGCACGAGGTCGTCCTTCGACAAGGCTTGGGAGGTGGAGCGTCGAAGTTTGGTTTTCACCAACAGCTGTTCTCGCCTAGGGAGCTGCAAAAGTACGGTGATCGAGGTGATACCATTAAGGTTGTCCAGATGCTTCTTAATAAGAGACCTCCTTCTGCACTTGCACTGCTCGCCCCCGATGGGATCTTTGGGGCTAAAACGCTAGCGCGGGTCACAGAGTTTCAAACGCTAAATCAGCTTGCGCGGGATGGGATAGTGGGGCCGCTAACACGACGTTCCCTATTCAAAATGGGCTAAGATTGTTCAGAGCACTCAGTTGTTTTACAACTGTTTTACAACGAGACGTCAATTGGACTGTGATCTAGTACATTGTATATGTTAAAATTTCGGATAAAGACGTTTTAGTTTTATTCGCGCATCATCTGTTCTAAACTGCCAATCAACTTAGTCTGGCGGTTATTTCGATCGGTGTTCCATGCCGCCACTTCAGCTCGCATCTTCTCAATACAATCAAAATTAAAAAACTGAGTATTTAAGGTATAACCAGGCTAATTAGCCGACGCAAAATACCGCGCGGCTGATTAGCAGCGTTGTTCCGGGGACAGCTTACTCCTTTTCAAGGACTAACTTCACCAAGTTCTGAGGACACCTTACTTATTTCCAGGAACTAACCGGTCCATTAACGGTTTGATCTCCGTCAGCCGTTCTTTTACTGCCTTCCAAGCTGTTTTTCAATCAGCTCCCATATAGTCGTGAATGAGAACGACCCGCATGCCGGCCGGCTTAATCTCAGAAAATATCCGAATGTCTTTTGCGACAGGCCCTCGGGATTTGCTCTTCTTACCCCCTTCGTAAACCGTCGAGCCAGCTCCGTCGGTCTGACCGCCGCCTGGCCGGATTGTTCAGGGCAGCTTGCTGCGGCAGGCAATGGCGAAATCTTCCGGATAATGGCCCATGATCCAGCGCAGCTGGGCTTCGCTGAAGGCGCCGGGAGACTCGGGCAGTTTCGGCAGGAAGCTGTATATGAGCCGCTGGTCGGATTTGTCCGTAAAGCGTTTGGCATACTCGATAATGTTTGCCATGCGCAGGCCCAGGCCGCCGAGCACCTGCATGGCCGTATGCATGGCCCCATCCAGGGAGCGGCGCATTACCTCGTCCGCCTCCAGGATATTGCCCACCGGCCTGAGCGTCATGAGCTGCAGCTCCCACTGGGAGGTCTGGGCCTTGGGCACAAAGAGCATCACCTCATCGTCCTCAAAAACAACAAGAGATGCTTCACCCTTGGTCCCGTCCAGGCGCCGGTTGTGGCGGATGCAGGTGATCAGGTCGGCAAAAAGGGAGCGGTCGTGTTTGTCGGCATAGGCACGCACACAGTCGGCCACCAGATCACCGCAGCCGTATGAGGGGAGAAATTCGTCCGTCTTTGTGCCGGCCTTGAGCGCTGTGACCGCTGCCGGCAGCAGGGCAAACTGCTGGTGGATCTGCTGGTGGGAGGCATTGAGCCGGTAATGGCTGGGGGCAAAGTCAAAGCCGTAGTTCCAGCCCCACAGGGTGCAGTCAAAGAAGGGGGGACGCGCCTCCTGGTCGAGCCGACGGCAGATCTCTCGGCGCAGGGATTCAAGCTCGCCTGCGGTCAGGCTCTTCCTGCCGCTCTGCACCTCCATGCCGAGGTCAGCCGCCATACGGACATAAGTGCGCTGGTAGTAGAGATGGCGCAGGCCGGTCATGTCAGCCAGGGACAGTCTGTTGATATCATAACGCAGGGCATCATTGGCCATGTTGGCGGCATAGTGACCCCAAGGGATGTAGGAGTTGCGGCGCAGATATTCAAAGACGTGGTGGCCCGCCTCGGTCCATTCGCCGACGATTTCACTGCCGCCCTGGGCGCCGGGCCGCAGGACCATGGCCTGTTTGTAAGGATCGGGCAGAAAGGGGTTGTTGGCCACCGCCTCAAAAAGAGGATGGTTTTTGATCACGGCTCGGGTCATGCCCCGCGGATCCCGGCTGTAAAGGAGACCGGACGGGACGCCGTCGCTATCAGCTATGAATTCACAGCTGATTTTGGCCAGCCGGACAAGATCATCCGGGTCGGTGGAGGTGGTGGCCAGGGCAAGGAGGACGGATTCCGGCAGGCAGTTGAAGAGGCCGTCCATGCTGCTGTCATCCCTGCCGGCGAGCCAGGCGTTGACGTTTTGCGAAAATGATGTGCTGACTGGTGCCGGCAGTTTGATACGCAGCGGGTCCTTGGCCGTGGCGTCCGCCCAGGGGGAGTTGATAAAGGTGGTGCCCTTGAAGGGGAAGACATTGGGGATCTCATACACCCGGTCGGCTTTCTCCTCAATGACATCAGCAGGCGGGAAGTTCCGGTTGTTGAGATACTCCCGACCGTCACAGGTGCCGAGGCCTTCGATCAGGTCGCTTTCGCGGAGATTTTTCACCGCGTAAGCAGGTTCATGGATGCAGTAGAGAAAATCGCCTTGGGGGGTTACACAGGTGCGCATGGTTCTTGCCCGGAATTTAGCTTTGATTGATGAAATCGTCAAAAGTCTTTTTTCACCACAGAGTGCGCAGAGATCACAGAGAAATATTTTTTCTTAAAGTCAGTTAGCTCTGTGGGCTCTGCGCACTCTGTGGTGAATGAAGACTGAGGGGACTGAATTTTTTTCGCGGTTTTTGCGAAAATCATTCTGTCCCCGGCCTTGAGACAATAAACGCAAGCGGACAAAGACGCAAAGGTTTTTCTTGCACCTTCAGGGACTTGGAGTAAAGATAGCGTATGGCTATCCATCTCTTCACCAGTAACCGTCTGGAGATCCTCGCCCGGCAGTGCGGGGAAATCTTCAGGCAGGACCCGCTGCCGCCTCTTGAGCCCGAGATCGTTGTGGTGCAGAGCCGCGGCATGGCGGTCTGGCTGACCATGGAGCTGGCCAGGCAGCTCTCCGTGTGGGCTAACTGCCTTTTTCCCTTTCCGAATACATTTGTGGCGGACATCTTCCATCGGGTGCTGCCGGAGAGTGATCAGTCTGCTTACGAACGCCAGCGTGCAGGCTGGCAGCTCATGGAACTGCTGGCGGAACTGAAAGATGAACCCCTTTTCCACCACCTCGCCTCCTATCTTGCCGATCCGCTGAAGCGGTTCCAGCTGGCGTCTCAGCTCGCCGATCTCTTTGATCAATACATCATCTACCGCCCTGACCTGATTGCCGTGTGGGAAAGCGGCAGCGCGGAAGACGACTGGCAGGCCCTGCTGTGGCGGAGATTCGCTGCCCGGTACGGACAGCTGCACCGGGGCGAAATGCTTGCGCGTTTTCTCCGGGGAATGCAGGAAGGCGTCCCTGCTGATCTGCCCAGTCGGATCACCCTGTTCGGGATCTCCAGCCTGCCGCCTTTTCATCTGGAGGTTTTTGACGCCCTGTCCAACCACATTCGGGTCAATCTCTTTTTCATGAATCCCTGCCGGCACTGGTGGGGGGACATTATGCCGGAAAAGGATATCTCCCGCCGGCAGGTGCGGGAAGGAAAGGGGGCAGATGAACTTTATCTTGAGTCGGGCAATGCCCTGCTTGCCTCCATGGGCCATATTGCCCGGGATTTCCTGGTGCTGCTGCAGGAGCGGGACTGCCTGGAAGAGGATTTGTACGAACCGCCGGAAGACACCAGCCTGCTGGCCTCCATCCATCGTGATATCCTTGAGCTGAGCAGTTGCGAGCACAGCGAGGCGGACCACTCCCTGGTCATCCATTCCTGCCACAGCCCCATGCGGGAGGTGGAGGTGCTGCAGGACCATCTGCTGGCCCTGTTTGATTCTGACCCGTTGCTCAACACGTCGGACATCATTGTCATGGCCCCGGACATCGAGACATACACCCCCCTGGTGCAGGCGGTTTTCGGCCTTGACCGTGCTCATCCCCATTTCATGCCTTTTTCTCTGGCTGACAAAAGCGCCGGGGCCGACAGTCTGCTGCTGGATACCTTTTTTGCCCTGCTTGAGTTGGCAGGAGGCCGTTATGCGGCTCGGGACATCGTCAACCTGCTAGGCGATTCCCTGGTCAGCAGGCGATTTTCCCTCAGTGCGGCCGACGGTGAGCGCATCCGGGAGTGGGTAAGCGAGGTCGGCATCCGCTGGGGACGGGATGGCCGCCAGAAGGAGGAGTTCGGTCTGCCGGCTTATGATGAAAATACCTGGCGGGCAGGCCTTGACCGGCTGTTGCTGGGCTACGCCATGGCAGGCGGTAATGAGCTGTTTGCCGGTATTCTTCCCCATGGTCCCCTGGATGGCGGCGAGGCCGATCTGCTCGGCCGATTGCTTGATGCGGTTGAGGTGCTTTTTGCCTGGTTGTCCCGTCTGACCGGCAAAAGACAGCTGGCAGAGTGGGGCGAGATGCTGCAGGCCCTGGTTGATGACTGCCTGGCCGTGGACAGCGAGCAGGAAGGTGACATGCTGGGCTTGAGAACGGCGCTGCAGGGCATGGGGGAGACCCAGGCGGAAACCGGTTTTGGCGAGGCGCTTGACCTCCAGGTGATCAGAAGCTGGTTGCATCAACGGTTGCGGGTGGAAAAATCCGCCCACGGTTTTCTGAGCGGCGGGGTAACTTTTTGTTCCCTGCTGCCCATGCGGGCCATCCCCTTTAAAATCGTCTGTCTGCTGGGTATGAATGACGGCGACTTTCCCCGTCCCCATTTCAATCTCAGTTTTGACCTGATGAGCCGTAATCCCAGACGGGGGGACCGCAGTCCGCGCCATGATGATCGTTATCTTTTCATCGAGGCTCTCCTTTCCGCGCGACAGCAGCTGTACATCAGTTATGTGGGGCAGTCGGTACGGGACGATACCACCCTGCCGCCATCGGTGCTGGTCAGCGAATTGCTTGACTACCTGGGCACTGTCTGCCCGCCCGGGGAGGGCCAGGTTGCAACAGCCGGCTTCGTCACCAGGCACCGGTTGCAGCCCTTTCACCCTGCCTATTTCCAGCCGGGCAGTTCTCTTTTCAGTTATTCGGAGGAAAATTGTCATGCCGCCAGGCGGCTTACTGCCGGAAGCGATGCCGGCGCGGGCTTCTGGCAGGGACTTCCTTTGCTTGCGCCGGATAATTTGGGGAAAGAGGTTGAACTGAAAGACTTTGTCGATTTTTTTGTCCACCCGGTGCGGTTTTTCTGCCGGCGCAGGCTTGGGGTTGAGCTGTCGGGGCCGGACGAGCGCATTGATGATAATGAACCGTTCTCCCTGGAGGGGCTTGACCGTTACCTGCTGGAGACGGAACTGCTTGATCTTCTGGTGCAAAAGAATAATACTGATGGTCAGGCAAGGTTGTGGAAGGCTCGGGGCCTTCTTCCCCATGGCAAGGTCGGAGAAATTGCGGTGCGAGAACTGCAGGATGAGGTGACGCAATTTTACGGACTGCTGGCGGTACACCTTGCCCCAGCGGTTGAACCGGCTCTTTTTCGTATCAAGATAGAGGATTTTCTGCTCTGCGGGCGCATCGACAACCTGACGGAGCAGGGTGTGCTCCACGCCCGTCCTGCCAGGCTGAAGGGCAGGGATCTGCTGCGGGCCTGGATCACCCATCTTATCCTGCATTGCCTGCCCCAGGAGACGCCCCTGCGAACGGTGGTGGTGGCCAGGGACCAGACCGTTGCCTTCCAGCCGGTGCAGGAAGCCCGGCTACTGCTGGAGCAGCTTATGACCCTCTTCCTGCAGGGGCAGCAGGAGCCTCTGCCTTTTATGAGTGAAACATCCTATCAATTTGCCCTGTATGCCTGCCAGGGGCAACCGGACCGGGCGATAAAAGAGGCCAATGCCGCCTGGCATGGGCGCTACGGCGGCACGGGCGAGAGTGGCGACCCCTATCTGGGATTTCGTTACCAGTATGGTGCGGAACCACTTGATCAAAGATTTATGGAGATGTCGATGCGAATTTTTTCACCTGTTCTGGCACATATGAAGGAGGATAGCGATGGCTGAGCTGAAATTGCGGCAAAGGTGGAAGAGTCTGTCCCGTTTACAGCGCTGGAGTATCATTGTGACCTGCTCTCTGTTTTTTTACACCGTTTTCGGTTTCTGGATACTGCCGGCCATTATCCGCAGCCAGCTGGAGAAAAAGCTGAGCCTGACCCTGCACCGGCAGACCACTGTGCAGGAGGTGAAAATTAATCCTTACACTCTGCAGGCGGCGGTTAACGGTTTTAACATCCAGGACCCGGGCGGCAAGGAGTCTTTTGTCTCCTTTGACAGCCTGCAGGTGAATCTGCAGTGGGTATCCCTTTTTAAGCGCGCCATTATTGTCAAATCCTTTGCCCTGAGCAACCCCTATTCCAAGATTGTATTCAATAAAGATAAAAGCTTTAATTTTTCTGATCTCGCAGCCGGTGATGGGAGTGCGAAGAAAGCGGAGAAAAAAGAAGAAGAAAAGACTGCGCCGCTGCAGTTTTCCATCAACAATATTGATCTCTCCGGCGGCAAAATTGACTTCGAGGACAAGGTGAAGGATGTCAAGCATCAGATCACCGATTTGCATATTGCTCTTCCCTTTCTCTCCGATCTGCCCTACGAGTTGGAAATTTTCACCAAACCTGCCTTTGCGGCGGTGATCAACGGTACGCCCATCAGCATGATCGGCGAAAGCAAGCCCTTTTACCGGACCAGGCAATCAGAGATCAATGTCAATTCCCATGATATCAATCTTACCGATTATCTGGCCTATCTGCCGGAATACCTCAATTTCATTATCAAAAACGGCCGGCTTGATCTTGATCTCACCCTCTCCTTTTTAAAGCATGAGGACGGCAACCCGGCGCTCAATATCCAAGGCAAGGCCAGCCTGCGGGAAATAAAGGTGGTTGACCGGCAGCAGCAGCCGCTGCTCGCCTTTCCGGAATTGACGGTGGATATTGACCGGGCCTATATCCTGCGCAAGGAGTTTCACCTGGCCAAAATCATCTGGCGGCAACCCGAACTTTTCCTGCAGCGGGGACAGGACGGGCAGTTCAATCTTGCGGGTCTTGTCTCCCCGGCATCGCCATCCGGGGCAGAGAGCAAGGCTGCTCCTCCCGCAGCAGCTCCCCGGCCCTTGCTGCTTGAGGTGGCGGACGCGGAGCTTGCAGGGGCCACCATTCATTTCACCGACCGGACGGTGTCAGGCCCCCTGCAGACCACCCTGCAGCCGGTGAATCTGCAGGTGAAAGACTTCAGCACTGCCCCGGACAAGTCCGCCGGCTACCAGCTGGCCCTTACCAGTGAAAGCGGCGAGCAGGTCAGCGTCGGCGGCAGTTTTTCCCTTGATCCCTTGAAGGTGGCGGCTGATGTGGGTTTGGAGAATGTGCAGCTCGGCAAGTACCGCCCCTATTATGAAAATGCCCTGCGGGCTGAACTGGCGGCGGACAAGGTCAAGGCGGCAGCCCATATCGATTATGCTGCGGCAGGCGGTACCCTGCTTATTTCAGGCCTGGGGCTTGAGCTCGGCGGTTTCAGCATGACCGGACCGGACGGCGCAGGCAAGGTGGTGGTCCCTGATTTTTCCATCAGCGAGGCCGAGGTCAATATCAAGGACAAAACAGTGCTGGTGGGCAAGTGCCTAAGCAAAGGAGCGGTTATCCCGCTTACCCGGCGCAAGGACGGCACCATCAACCTGCAGGATTTTCTGGCCTCCGCTCTTCCGGCAGAAAAGACCGCCGCGGAAGTGGGGGAAAAGGATGATGCGGCCGCCCCGCAGCCTGCCTGGCAGGTTGCGGTCAAGTCCGTGGATTTTACTGAATACGAGGTGGCTTTTATTGATCAGGTGCCGGAAGAACCGGTGGTGCTGACCATGAACCAGCTGCATCTGGCAATCGAGAATGTGACGACCCGCCCCGGGGAGGAATGTGCTGTTGATCTCGACCTGCTGCTCAATAAAACCGGCAAGGTGAAGGTGCAGGGCAAGGCAGGGCTGTCTCCCCTGGCCCTGCGGTTTGATCTCGATCTGGCCGATTTGCCGCTCAAGTCCGTGCAGCCCTATGTGGAACCCAAGCTCAATATCATCATGGTCGACGGCCGGGGAGCGGTCAAGGGGAAGATGACCCTGGACAAGCGGGAAGGCGGCGAGGTTGCCGTCACCTTCCAGGGTGAGGCGGGCAGCCGGGGGTTTGCCTGCCTTGATGCCAAGCAGGCGGAGAAGCTGCTGAGCTGGCAGGCTGTCGAGGTGAAAAAAGTCGATGTGCAGACCAGCCCCATGCGCATCAAAGCCGGGGAGATTGTCTTTACCGGTTTATCCGCTTTTGTATTAAGGAACCGGGAAGGCGTGCTGAACCTGAGCACCATCGTCCGCCAGGAAGCCGGTCAGACAGAGCCGCATGAGGCTCCGGCAGCGGAGGGAAAGCCGGCTGAAGTGGAAATTAAACTGGTGCGGCTGGCCAACTGCCGGATCGATTTTGCCGACCGCAGTGTGGCCCCGCAGTTCAACACCACCCTGCAGCAGATAGATGGCGGAATCAAAGGGCTGGCCACCGGCAAGGATGTGTCGGCCGAGGTCAATATCACCGCCAAGCTTGATCAGCATTCGCCGGTGAAGGTGACCGGTACCATCCGTCCGTGGCAGGATTTTTATACTGATGTCACGGCTGAGTTCACTGATATCGAGCTCAGTCCGGTGAGCCCCTATTCAATCAAGTTCATTGGCTATCCGCTGACCAAGGGCAAGCTGAATCTCAATCTGCACTACCTTATTGAAGACGGAAAGCTTATCTCGGACAACAAGGCCTTCATCGATCAGATTACCCTGGGCGATTACGTGAAAAATGAAACCGCTGCCAATCTGCCGGTGCAGCTGGCTATTTCTCTCTTGAAAAACCGCAAGGGTGAAATTGACCTGAACATCCCGGTATCCGGCAGGCTCGATGATCCCGAATTCAGCGTGGCCGGGGTGGTTTTCAAGATTCTCTATAACCTCATCGTCAAGGCGGCAACCTCGCCGTTTTCCCTGCTCGGTGCTATTTTTGAAGGTGGGGGTGAGGAGCAGTATGTACAGTTTAGCGCGGGGCAGGCCCGGATCAGTCCGGAGGCGATGGAGGTGCTGGCAAAATTTGCCAAGGCGCTGTATGACCGGCCCGCTATCAAGGTGGACCTCACCGGGCGGGCCGATGCAACGGAAGATGGCAAAGCCTTGACGCAGATTCGTTTTGATCGGCTGCTCAAGGTGCAGAAGATGAAGGATCTGGCCAGAAAAGAGGCGGCGGTGTCTGAGGTGGATGCCATCGAGATCACCGCCGATGAATATGACCGCTACCTGAAAAAGGCCTATAAGGCTGCTGAGTTTGAGCGGCCCACGAATTTTCTCGGAATGCTGAAGGATATCCCCCCCGGGGAGATGGAAAAGCTTCTTTATGATCACATTGTCATCTCGGACAATGATCTGCGCAATCTGGCAATGGAACGGGCAGGAGTCGTGCGGGATGTGCTCATAGAAAAGGGGCCGGTTGAGCCGGAAAGAATTTTTCTCATTGAACCGAAACCGGGTGCCGGCGGGCAGCTGGGTCTATGGGTTGAGATTGCCGTAAAATGAATGCGTTACGGCCCTGATCTCCCGCCAGGAAGATGTTTTAGGCGAGAATCAGATCGGCTCCGGTTAAGCGGTTGAAGAATTCTTCCATGATGCTGGTCATGTTGGCGCTGAAATTGGAAAAATCGGGCGATTCCTGGTTTTGCCGGACAAATTCATCCACATCGAAATGGAAGTCTTCCGGCATCAGAGAGCGGATGCCGATGCTTTCAACCAGGAAATTGGCAAGGGAGACAATCTTGACATCAAGACGGTTCGGCTTGATGCCCCCGCCGGAGTGATGGCGGGCCACGGGAATGGTAATGCTCTCCGGTAACCCCCAGGCCGCCAGCAGCGCCGCACCAACCCGGGCATGATCGGTCTGCAGCATGAAGCGTTCCAGCTCAAGGATTGAGGAAAATTTTTTATCGGTCTTCTTTGCGGCACAGGCGGAAAGCAAGGGTTTATTCAATACGACCTTGCCGATATCATGGAGAAGCGCTGCCGTGTAGACGGTGTAATGATTATCCAGATTGGCATATCTGGCAATAATTTCTGCCAGAATAGCACAGGCATGGGAGTGGTTCCACAGTGCCCGGGGTTCAAGATCATAAGCTTCCTGGGGAGAAGTCAGTATGCCTGCCGAGGCGCTGGTGATGGCAAGTATTTTTACCATATCGAGGCCAAGGCGAATGATGATGTCCTTGAGCGAAGTGATTTCCTGCATATGGCCGAAATAGGAGGAGTTAGCCATTCTCAGCATATTGGCCGTCATGTTCGGGTCATGCTCAATCTTTTTTGCCAGTTCGGCAACAGAGCTGCTCGAGTCCTGCGCCAGACACAGAACCTCTAAGGCAATATCCGGTCGGGGAATCAGTCTGTCCACATCTGCGATATATTTTTTTTCAACATTCATGACTTTCTCTATCCTGTGGCTGTTTTTATTATGCGACAGAGTGGGGGTTGTTGTGGGGGAAAATGCACTGGCCGATTGGATATCCATTGTTTTATTTCCGGTGTGATTGGCGGATGACTTCATTGGTGAGTACGTCGACGATGGTGTCATCAGCAGGAAAATATTCGGGGTAAATATTTTTCTTGAGGTAATCAGCGGGCTCAAGAGGACGTTCGTTATGTTGCACAACGGTGTTTGCCTGCGCATTCGTTTGTGCAGTATTTACCGGGGGATCATCATTTTGCAGCGCATTTGACAGGGCCTCAATCGCCTGGGTGATATCCGCAGCCAGTTTTGGATCGCTTTCGAAAACAGTAGCGTTAGCCCGGCAAAGGACATCAAGGCAGCTGATGAGCACCTCGGATTGCAGGTCCTGCTTGACGTCATTTTTCATGTTTTGTCCTCCCTGAACAGACTGAACGAAGGATATTCGTGGGTTGCATGATGGGAAAATACTGCAAAATTTACGCCATTTATGTGATGTTTGAGAATCTCTGCTGCTTATGAAAAGTGAATTGGTATTTGCTTTAAATTTTAGTTGGTTATGAGGATCATTGTCGCTGTGTTGCCAAAGCGGGAAAGGTTGTTTGGCCGGACAATGGCCGGCATTGTCTGCACGGAGATGGAAATAAATTAATTTATTATGCTAAAGGATGCAACTTTGTTGTAGGTGAGGCTGATGGGGCCCTCTCTCCTCTGTGGCTGGCGAAATCCTTTTTTCAGGTGGTGCCGCCATGTTTTACCCTGTCCGGGATCAATCCAGAGCATCACGGATGAGCCGGGCGAATTTTCAGGGCTTCCTGCGGCAGTGCTGTGCCTGACAGAGCCGGCATGGTCTGGTCCGTGATGATGAGATCAAAATGGCCGGGGGCGGCGCGAAACTCCGCCAGCGCCTTCAGGCTGCTGGTCTTTGCCGTTACCCGGTGGCCGAGGTTTTCAAGTGTCGTCTTCAGCATACGCACAATGACGCTCTCGTCATCAACCACCAGTAGCCGTTCATTGCCTCCGGTTATTGTCGACTGCTGTCTTCGGCTTTATTTTCTGAGAGGGCAGGGAAATAGATGCGGAAAGTGGTCCCTTTGCCGACTTCACTTTCCACCTTGATTATCCCCTGGTAGTCCAGGACGATACCGTGGGCCATGGCCAGTCCCATGCCTGTGTTGCCCATCCCTTTGGTGGTGAAGAAAGGTTCAAAAATGCGCTCCTCTGTTTTTTTGTCCATACCGTGCCCGGTATCGCTTACCATGAGTTCGATAAACGGTCCGGAAGACATCCCCGGTCCGACTTCATCTTCAGTCAGTTCCCTGCGGAGCAGGTTGACGGTCAGTACCCCCTGTTCATTTTCCATGGCCTGTCTGTCCTTTCTGCAGAACTTGCCAGTATTTTTTCCCGATACCTTCCCCGACTATTTCCCGAACGTATTTGTTTAAGAATAACAGCTCGAAAGTATCTATATCCGCCATATAGACAAAGACATCCAGGATGTCGGTGATGGTCTGAAACTGCTCAAAAGCTGTCTGGATCTGGGTTTCCGCTATTTTGCGTTCCGTAATATCGAGCATGATGCCGGTGACGCTGACAGCCTTGCCGGTGTCATCACGCAGCACATCCCCTGATTCCGCGATCCAGTGCACCGAGCCGTCCGGCCAGATAATCCTGTGTTCCAGGATGAGATCTTTGTTGTCATTGATTGCCGCTTGAAAGCAGGTGGTAACCCGTTCGCAGTCTTCGGGGTGAAAGTGCTCTGAAAATGTGGCAAAGGTGGTGATTGGCAGATGTTCAGCCAGTCCGAAAATGGGTGCAACCTGTGCGGAACAGATGAAGTGGTCATAGGGCACATCAAGCTCCCAGCTGCCGATATTGTCTGCCTTCTGGGCCTTGGCATAACGCTGTTCACTTTTAGACAGAGCCTCTCTGGTGGTTTGAAAGTAGATGAGCAGCATGCCGATGGCAACAACGATTTCATCAAGGACCGCGCCGATCAGGTATCCCCACGGAGCAAACCAGATTACAGGTCGCAAAAAAAGGTAGTCCGCCTTGTGGATCCTCCAGATGATAAAGGCCCAGTCGGTTATCTTTCTGCTCAGGCCGGTGACTGAAACGGGCAGCTGGTTGGCGATAGGAAGGGAGGAGTGGTAGTTGCTGAAAGTCTCGGAGATGAACAGCAGCATGAAGATGAATCAGAGGGCATAGGCTCCCCAGCCCGCTCTCCAGATGGCCAGCGAGGGGTTTCTGTCAATGGCGTAGAGGTAGAAATAGGTGGCGGTCAGAATAATCGTGCCGATAATGAGGCAATGATGGAAGGAAACAGCCAGTTCAAAATTTTCCCCCGGTATTTTGTTTTGAGTTCAGACGATTCAGTATACATATTTATGCCTGATAAGGTAAAGAAGTAAAAGTGGCAGGAAATCTGCTGGGAACGGCACGCGCCAACAAGGTTGGAACCGAGCCGGTGATGGCCGCAATTGGTTTGAAAACATAAGGAAAATGGTGGACAAGGCATGGAAAACATAGGAAGATGTCCTGCAGATTTCAGGCACCATTATCAGAAAAATTCCATGGGAAAAATGCACGGGAATCCATGCCAGCATTGATCGATTATCCTCTGTCCGGCGTCCATCTCATTGAGGCCAGTGCCGGAACGGGCAAGACATACACCATCTCCGCCCTGTTTGTCCGTCTGCTGCTGGAAAAGGAGCTGGCTGTCCGCCATATTCTGGTGGTGACCTATACCAAGGCGGCCACGGAAGATCTGCGGCTGCGCGTGCGGCAGATGGTCAGCAGTTGTCTGCAGGCTTTTGTCACAGGGGAAGGGCGGGATGATTTCCAGCAGAGCCTGCTGACAAAGGTGCAGGATCATGACCAGGCCGCCATGCGTCTGCTCAGCGCGCTGCAGGACTTTGACGAGGCGGCGATTTTTACCATTCACGCCTTCTGCCAGCGGATGCTGAAAGAGAATTCCCTGGAAAGCGGGGCGCTGTTTGACACCGAGTTGGTGCCTGATGTGGATGATATCCTCCATGAGATCGCCGCAGATTTCTGGCGTCTGCAGATGGACAGGTTTCCCGTGTCCTTTACCTCATTTGTCCGCAAAAAGGTGCTGCCGGACAATCTCTTCCTGTTTTACAAAAAGGTGCGGCCCGGTCTGCTGTTTTTTCCTGAAGTGGACAGTTCCGTTCTCGCCGAGATCGCCGCGGGCGGGGTGATTGAAGAGGCAGAGCAGGATATCGCCCGGTCACTTGATGAACTTTACCGTGTGTGGCCGGAGGCCCGGGACGAGGTGAGCAGTCTGCTGCTGGCGAGCACGGATCTCAGCCGTAATTCCTATAGGCCTGACAGGATCCCGGTCTGGCTGGATGAAATGGCCGCTTTCTGTCGGGTGCAGCCTGCTTATCACGGAGAACTTTACGAGAATTTTGCCAAATTTTCCGCCGGCGGTCTGGTCAAGGCCACCAAGAAGAACGGCAGCACGCCCCGGCATCCCTTTTTTGATCTGTGCCAGCAGGTATGTGTTCTGCACGACCAGCTGACCGAGCTTTTCAATCAGGGACTGATCGCTCTGCGCCAGGAGGCCGGTCGCTATGGTCTGGCGGAGTTCGAGCGGCGCAAGATGGAAAAAAATCTTTTTGCCTATGACGACCTGCTGCGGAAACTGCAGCAGGCCCTGCAGGGGCGCAGCCGGGAGATGTTGATCCGCCAGATTCTTGGCCGGTTTCCTGCGGCGCTCATTGACGAGTTCCAGGATACCGACCCGGTCCAGTATGAAATTTTCTCTACCCTTTACAAGTGTGCCGCGGAAAACCTGCTTTTCATCATTGGAGACCCCAAGCAGGCGATCTACAGTTTCCGGGGGGCTGATATCTTCACCTACCTGGAGGCCATCAGAGATGTGCCTTCCAGTTTTGAACTGGCAGAAAATTACCGTTCCGAGCCGTCCCTGATCAAGGCGGTTAATGCCCTGTTTTCCTCAGCCGACAACCCTTTTGTATACCGCCGGATTGCCTTTCAGCCGGTATCGCCCGCCGCCGGGAAACAGAACACGTATTTCACCATCCTGCACAAGCAGGAGCCGCCGCTGCAGCTCTGGCAGATGATGAGAGGTGCTGGTGAGCATGATGCCATGCCTAAGGAGGTGGCGGGAAAAAGGATTCTTGCCTCCCTGGCGGTTGAGATCAGGCGCCTGCTTGATCTGGGCGGCAGGGGAGAGGCTCTCATAGGTGACAGGTCTCTTGGGCCCAGGGACATAGCCGTCCTGGTGCGGGAAAACAGGGAGGCCCGCCAGGTGCAGCAGGCTCTTTATCAGGTTGGCGTTCCCGCCGTGCAGCAGAGCACGGAGGATCTGTTTGTCAGCCGGGAGGCCGGCGAGGTTCTCCGGGTGCTGGCTGCTGTGGCGGAACCGGGAAACGAAAAAAGCATCCGTTCCGCCCTGGCAACGGATATGCTTGGTGGGACATGCGCTGTCCTTGCGGCGCTGGAGCAGGATGAAAAGGCGTGGAGCAACTGGTTTGCCTCCTTTCTGTCCTACCAGCGCTGTTGGCAGGAAAAGGGGTTTATGGCCATGTTCCGGTTGCTGCTGGATAGCCACCATGTCAGGGTACAGCAGCTCCGCTTTGTTGACGGTGAAAGGCGCCTGACTAATGTCCTCCACCTGGGCGAGGTGCTGCACGGCTATGAGCGGCAGTACAAGGCATCACCCGCGGCCCTGCTTGCCTGGCTGGCCGAGAAGATGGCTGACGGGCAAAATGTCGAGGAACACCAGCTGCGGCTGGAAAGCGACGCCGAGCGGGTACAGATCGTCACCATTCATCGCTCCAAGGGCCTGCAGTATCCCATCGTCTTCTGCCCCTTTTGCTGGGGCGGGGCAAGGGCGATAAGGGACATCGTGTCATTTCACCTGCCGACGGGCGATCACAGGCCGGCGATGGATTTGGGCTCTGACGATATGGAGATGCACAAGGAGCTGGCCCGGCAGGAGGAACTGGCCGAAAATATGCGGCTGCTGTATGTGGCGCTGACCCGCGCCGTGCATCGCTGCTATCTGGTATGGGGAAGCTTTAACGGGGCGGAGAGTTCGGCCCTGGCTTGGTTGCTGCACGGCCGGGATGATTTTGCCGCACTCAAGAAACGCTTTAAGAAATTATCCGATCAGGAGCTGGCCGACGAACTTGCAGGCATCATCAGCCTCGCAGACGGCAGTATAGAGCTTGTCCGTCGCGCCGATGACCTGCATGCTGCCAGGCAGAGAGCGGCCGAAACGCCGACGGGCTTGATCTGCCGGACATTCACCGGGGAGATCGGTGCCATGCAGGTGACAAGTTTTTCGGCCATCACCAGTCATGGCCGGCTGGGCGAGTCCTTTGTCTTCCGGGAGGAAGCGGCTGGGCAGGGGCATGATGACTCCTCGATATTTGCCTTTCCCCGGGGGGCTGCCCCGGGTACCTTCATGCATGACGTCTTTGAGCACCTTGATTTTCCCCTGTTGGACACTGAGCCGGATACGGTGCGGCAGGTGATCGCCAGAAAACTAGCCCAGCACGGTTTTGAGGTGCGATGGCAGGACGCCGTCATGACCATGGTGGCTAATGTGCTGGCCACGCCGCTGCTGCCGGATCGCCAGGATCTGGTTCTGCAGAACATCACCCGGGAGCAGAGGTTGAATGAGCTTGAGTTCTGTTTTCCCCTGGCAGCGGTGTCCGCCGGCAGGGTCAAGGAGATTCTGCGCGGGCAGGGGTTTACTGATGCGGCGGCGTCCAGCCTGGAATTTTCCGCGGGCAATGGTTTTCTCAAAGGTTTTATTGATCTTGTTTTCTCCCATGACAATCGGTTTTATCTGGTGGACTGGAAGTCCAACCATCTGGGATTTACACCTCCGGATTACCGCCGGGACAGGCTGCAGGAGGTAATGCTGCAGGAGCGCTATACCCTGCAGTATCTGCTTTACACCGTGGCCCTGCATCACTATCTGGCCGGACGTATTGCCGACTACCGCTATGAGGATCATTTCGGCGGCCTGTTTTATATTTTTCTGCGGGGTGTCAGTCGCGAGCATGGCCCGGCATACGGCATCTATCATGACCGCCCTGATGCCCGCCTTGTCGAGCAACTGGGCCAAATGTTGGTGGCAGGATGAAAACAACGAATTTTTCATCGCTTGAGAGCCATTTTGCTGATTTCCTGCTGCGTCTTAGCGGGCATCCCGGGCCGGAACTTGCCCTGGCCGCCCGCCTTGTCGCCAGGCAGATGGGCCAGGGCCATATCTGCCTTGATCTGGAGGAGTTTGCCGGGCGCAGGGTTTTGCTGGCCGAAGGGCAGGAGGTTGTCTGTCCTGAGCTGGGTTGTTGGGTTGACGGGCTCAGAAAATGCGGCGTGGTGGGTGCACCCGGGGAGTGGCAACCGCTCATTGTTGATCCGCCGTTTCTCTATCTGCAGCTTTACTGGCAGTATGAAAGGGAGGTGGCTGATTGTATCCTGGCACACAGCAGGATGGAACAGCAGGAATATGATGCTGAGAAAGTGGAGAAAAATCTTAGCCGCCTGTTTCCCCGGGCGGATGGGGCGGAAAGCGATGAACCGGACTGGCAGAAAGAGGCAGCCCGCAAGGCACTGGCCAGCCGTTTCTGCGTGATCAGCGGTGGTCCGGGAACAGGCAAGACCACCACGGTGGCCCGCATCCTTGCCCTGTATCTGCAGTTAAGCGGGGATGATGCGGCAGGCCGGATTTTTCTTGCCGCGCCCACCGGCAAGGCGGCCGCTCGCCTGCAGGAAGCCATCAGGTATGCCAAGATGGGTCTGGACTGTGCGCCTGAGCTGAAGGCGGCGATTCCTGAAACTGCGGTAACGCTTCATCGTCTGCTGGGCATTACGCAGAAGGGCAGGAGATATGACGGTAAAAACCTTTTGCCTGCCCGTCTTGTGGTGGTGGACGAGGCCTCCATGGTGGATTTGCCGCTAATGGCATGGCTCATGACTGCTATTCCAGCCGACTGCACTCTCATCCTGCTCGGCGACCGCAACCAACTATCCTCGGTGCAGCCGGGGGCGGTGCTGGGGGATATCTGTCAGGGGCTGCGGGACGGCAGCATACACCAGTCGCTGGCGGAATTGCACAGAAGTTACCGCTTTGCCAGCTTCAGCGGCATCGGCAAACTCAGCCGGGCGGTGAACAGCGGCGATGGTGCAGGCGCTTTGGCCGTACTCATGGATGATGGCTACAAGGATGTGCGCTGGCTAGATATGGCAGGGGATGTCAGCGGGTTCCAGCAACGGATCGTTGATAAGATTGCTCAGCATCATAACCGGATCATGCATGCCGCCTCACCGGAGGAGGCTCTGCGGCGCATGGGTGAATTC
This sequence comes from Pseudomonadota bacterium, assembly GCA_018897105.1. GTDB lineage: Bacteria > Desulfobacterota > Desulfobulbia > Desulfobulbales > SURF-16 > SURF-16. The sequence continues at coordinate 59,234 of JAHILF010000040.1, read as the reverse complement.
GCCGTGCTTGCCGCCCTGCGCCGTGGCCCATTCGGAGTGGAGGGCATCAACCGGCTGGCCTCCGATCTCCTTGCCCCCCCGGACGCTCTGTATTTTCATGGCCGGCCGATCATGGTCCGCCGCAATCATTACGGCCTGCAGCTCTATAATGGGGATACCGGGCTGATCCTGCCCGATGCGGAAGCGGATGACGAGTTGCGGGTTTTTTTTCCGGCGGAAAGCGGGGTGCGGAAACTGCTGCCGGCCAGGCTGCCGGAGCATGAAACAGCCTTTGCCCTCACCGTACATAAAAGTCAGGGGTCGGAATTTGATCATGTGGTATTGATTCTACCTGCCGAATCATCACCTGTACTCAGCCGCGAACTGGTTTACACCGGCATTACCCGGGCTGTGCAATCAGTGGAGATCTGGGGAACAAAAAGTGTTTTTGTCGAGGCGGTGAGCAGCCGCACCAGCCGCAAATCCGGTCTGGTGAGGGCGCTGGTGCAGGGGTGATGTTGCCCGAGCCCGCTCCATTTCAAGGCGTTGGGTTGATAATGTTCTGGTCCGGCTTACTTTTCAAGATTTCACTCGCGCCAAGACAAAAAAATATCAAGGCTAAAGATAGACTCCGAGTGTCACGCCCTCTCAGGCCGATTTGGCTCCCTTAGGTCGCCTCAGGTTAAATCAGTGTATGGTGACAACAAAAGTGGCTGTCCCCGTTTACCTATCTATACCATGTCCATCTACGAGATGTCCTGGTTCGTCGATTGCGAACCAGGACAGTGCGTCTAACAAACGAGATGCCACTGGGGCGATTTATATGGACGTCGTGCCCGTCTCCACCTTCGCCTATTTCTCTTATATCAGACCCGGGAACCCATCCTTGTGTGCACCCGAGCCCCGCCAACCAAGCTATGAGCGCATTATATGCTGGCAGTACAGAAGTTTGCCACGTGTCTATCTCGCCGATCAGGAGTGCTTGGCGTGGGGGAACACCCCCTACGCCGGCAGCGGCCCTGCGAGCATTAATATCATTCTGCGCCTGGGCAATGTCCGGTAACCCAATCAGTCCCGCAGGCGTTCCTATGCCAAGATGTGCGCCAACCAATACATCGCGTGCACCTGTCCAGACAAGTGTTACTGACACACATGAGGATATCTCCGGAAAAATAAGTCCCTCGTCTCTACCGGACCTGACGTAGTTGAGATTAATAGCCGGGGGATTGTAGTATCGCTCGTGGATTTCTATCATAATCAATCTTCCCTCGTTTTTAAGTAACCTGCTATCGCCCGAAGCCGCGGCTTTGGCGTCGGCCGAAGCGGGCTAAGTCGTGCCTTGGGCTCTTAATATTATAACTCATGTCGTAATGACTAGAAACAAATAATCTGAAGAACGTCCCGTCTCTTCCCCTGTTTTGCTGCGTGAGCAAATGCTTATAAGATGTTTTTACCTCCCGTTGGCGAGACGCACTTCAAAAAAGTACCTGTGGTCAGTAAGAGGCAATAAGTTCAGCCAGGTCAGAGCCGTCGATGTCGTTGTCCTTGTCAAAATCACAACTCCGGTTGTAACCAGGATCAGCGCTCATTAGCCCAAAGCACGAAGCAAAAGCAGCGACGGAACATCCTGCGCCATCCATGGTGTACCAGAAGCCTGGAGAATTGGTAAAGCTGGTTGATTGTGGCGGGGCTGGGATATCATCCTGATCCATTATCGGTGTGGGTTGCCCGACGGTGGCGTTGTTGGAAAAACTGCCGGATGCCATACCACCTCCTCCACCGGAGACCACAGAGGTGTCAAGGCTGAATGATGTGCTTGAAGCGGCAGCAAGCAGCAGCGCGGGACACAGGAGCCCTCCTGCCAGTAACATCAGGACAATGGCCTGTCTTTTTATATTTTCCTTTTTCATCTTTCCCCCCTGTAATTAATCCTGCATCATTTGCTCTTCACGATCAGGCAGGCCGTGTTCTCTGCGGAAATGTGGATCTTCCTCATCATCAATAAGCTTCCAGCCGAGTTTCGCAGCCATGTCTTTACTCAATTTGCCATCGGCGGTCATGATGCCGTTTTCCTTGAGCATTTCCCTGATGGCCCTGTTGGTCGGGGTGTCATCGCTGTAGCGGTTTTCAAACTCCCAGGCGCTGACATTATCCGCCGTGAAGTGGCTGTTTTCCTGGATGGCCTCATGCTCCTCAAAACCCTGGCGCAGGGCGCTGATATGATAGGAGAAGGCCACATCGCCATAGCGGGTTTCGGCCGAGCGGACGATGACCTGATCAAGGGATATTTCCGCCACATAGAGCGGGGCCCATCCCAGTTTGGGGGTTACGGTCACCGTCAGACTCTCTTCAGTGGCTGCCTGTTGCCAGGCCTCCGGCAGGTCGATAATCGCCTCGCCATCCATGAGTTCGGTGCTGCCCCTAAGAAAGATGACGTTTTCCGGGCTCTCCATGGACACATAGACGACCTCTTTCGTGGGATCATCCCGGTGGGGCTGGACAAAAGATTTGCTGGTGGCCGACATGGTGCCGCTGATATAAACATTGCCGGAGAAATACCCGGCATAGTTGCCGCCGCCGTCTTTTAAGAAATAGCCGGCGTATTTATTGCCGGAGGTGTCGTTGTCGACGATGGAATAGAGGCCATAGAGTCTGCCGGTGTCACCAGTATAGCTGTATGCAGCAAAACTCCCACCGTAGGTGTAGCCGGTGTTACTGGCAGAGACAACTGAAGCAACGCCATGGACATCCCCGGAGATGCCGGCATGAGAGAGATTCGTAAAGTAACCATATAGAGTGCCCGTTGCCGTCGTGTTCGTGTCGATGTCAACGTTACCGCCATAGGCGTTTGTGAAACTGCCGGTGTCGAGATTGGCGTAATAGCCGTAAACCGAACCGCCATTGGTGTTTGTCACCTGGGAATAGACGCCGTAGTTGGCATAGGAATTGGTCCCGGAGGTTATGACCTTGTTATAAAGTCCGTAACGTGTGCCATTGGCGCCGGTAACCTCGCTGTAGAGACCATATGAGGAGCCTCCACTCCGGTCGTTATCGGCGATATAGTAACCGCCATAGGCATCACCCCCGGTGTCTGCGTTGAATTTTTTTGAAGACGCATAGTTGCCGTAAACGTTCCCGGTGTCACTGCCGTAAACATTGGAAGAGGAGCCGTAAACATTGCCCCCTGTGCCGAAATGATAGGCGTAGTTGTATGAGCCATAGATAGTTGCGGTGCTGGCCGAGTTAGTGGCTTCGGCCCGGGAATTGTTACCATAGGCTGTTCCCAGGGAGGAGTAACCGGTCAGATAGCCGCCATAGGCTGTGCCAGTAGTGCCGTCTGTATAAGTGTTAATGCTGTAGCTGTATAGCCCATATGAAGGTGCAGGGCCTGATCCACTGGAAGAAAGATAGGCGCCATAGGCCATATTATCATTAGAAGTATAGGATTGAATGCCGTAACGGTAGTTGGTGCCACCGGTGGTGTTATCATATGAGTTGATATATAAACCAGATGTGGTGCCGGTGTAATAACCGTCGTTTCCAATCCAGGCGGCGGAGGATCTGTTTGCTCCCAGAACCGTCAACGGATACCCCGGACTGGTGGTGCCGATACCCACATCACCGTCAGCATCAACAGAGAGGGCATTGGTTGGGGCCCCGTCCGAGGCGTTGAGAAAGGAATGCCAGTGGGAGGTGGGGGCAAAGGCGCTTGCGTGGTTGCCGTCAAGGCGATCGGCGTCAAGGCCTGAGCCCGCGCCGTCATCATCCAGGATCTCGGCCAGGGCGACGCCGTCGATCAGCATGGCTGAGGTAATGGAGGAAGCCTGGCCCTCGTTGACGTATCGGGAAGTAAGTGTTGCGCTCCCCTCGTACAGGTTGGCAGCCACCCCGGAACGGCCGAAGTCGCCGGCTGTCTGCAGGAAAGAGCCGGCATGCAGCCCGTCAAGGAGATCGGCGTCAAGGCCTGAGCCCGAACCGTCATCGTCAAGAATTTCGACAAGGGCCGCGCCGTCAACCAGCATGGTTTGGGAGACTGATAATGGCTGGCCTTCATTGACATAGGTGGCGTCATGGTCGTGTCCCACCTCGGCAAAATCCATTGCCGCGTACCCTGACAGGGTTTGGGCATCCTCGGTCACCATGGCGTAAGGGGTTGAGGTCAGCTTTTGTCGGGGGGTAAGGATCTCCCAGGTGGTTGTGTTCACATTATAGATTCGCACTTCAAGAAAAAGCTCTGTGGCAAACAGGCCGGCCGGAAAGGCCACATCCTTGCCCAACTGGACATCGTAAATGCCGTTTGTCATTGTAACGGCCTGGGTTTCGTTCCAAAAGCAGGTGCCCCCGGTTACGGCATCACAGAGAAAGAACTGCATGTTAAAGGTGCCGTTTAATGGCAACTCCGCGCTGTCGGTCAGCTTGCCCTGGAAATTAATGTTTTGCGGAACCGCCAAAACCAGCTTGCAGCTGATCATGACGGAAAAGACGATAATTCCCGTAATTGACCATAATCTTCTCATTTCTCCCTCCCTTTTTCATTTTCACATTTGCCCGATGAATAGCAGGTTGCTTAAAGAAAAAAGACACCTCTTTGCCCGAGTTTCCATCCCTGGCGAGGAAAAAAAATTATCACAACGTATAAATACCATAGAAAACCAAGACTGCGGAGAGGATTATTCCAAGAATATCATCAAGTTCGTACCGCAGCCGGTAAAACGAAAAAAGCCGGATCACCATCATGGCAACCCGGCTAGCTCTGAAAGCCCCGTGGCTTTCCGTCCCCATTTCTCAATGGGTTTGGCCTTGTCCGAATAACTGAAAACTTAACTGAAAGATTTAAGAGGATAGCCAATATGCTGAGGCCACCCTAACACGTATAAAGGATAATTTACCCATACTGTTGCTGCAAGTAAATGTGGTAAAATGACGCATACGTGTTTTTTCTGATAATAATTTTTCCAACATATGGATTGCGCGACAATTTGCCATCTTGACTAAAGCAAGATCGTTTGGTCAAGATGTTATTATAATAGTTAGGCTTTTGTGGTTTAAAAATAATTTCTGGCTCATAATTTTCAGTGGCAATGCCCTTTATTTGAAAATCTATAGCGGGCAGCTTCAAAAAAATAAAGCCAAACCCATTGGAAGGTGGGGACGGAAAGCCACGGGGCTTTTTAAAGTTAGCCGGGTTGCCAACTTATGGTAACCCGGCTTTTTTTGTGAGGTGCCCAAAAAAAATTAACAACGAAAAAATAGGCTTTATCCGGGTACTGAGTCCCCCTGTGCCAATTTCTCAATGCAATGCTCTTGCCGCAGACATAAGGGAGGGAGAAACATGAAGAAACGGATTGTCACAATCATGGGCGTGTTTGTCATGCTGCTGTTCTTCGGCGCAACGGCGTGGGCGGTGCCGGAGATCATCAATTTTCAAGGCAAACTGACGGATTCAGGCGGCGTCCCGCTTGAAGGCGTCTATGACATGCGTTTTTATATCTGCGACTCGGAAACCGGCGGGAGTTGTCACTGGACCGAGGATCAAAGCGTTACGGTCATTGAAGGGATCTACAATCTCCAGCTCGGTGCGATAAGCGATTTTCCCGTGGATCTGTTCGATACGGAGCCGTTATTTCTCGAAGTCAATATCTATAACACGGGCACATCCATCTGGGAAACCTTGAGCCCCCGCCAGCAGCTGACCTCCACCTCCTTTTCCATGAAGTCGGGCGATGCCGACACCCTGGACGGCTCCCATGCGGCGGACTTCACTTCGGCCTTAATTTTTTCAAACCATGAAACGGACGCCTCGGCCCACCATGTAAAGACCACAAGCTTTACCGACCTGACCGATGCAGCGATTGATGCCCAGATTCCAGACGACATTACTGTCAATTATGCAGGCACTGCGGGTAATGCCGACACCTTGGACGGCCTCAATGCTACCGACTTGGATGAATCGGTTGAGATCGATGCTGATATCGCAAGCCATGCGGCAGCGGTATCAGCCCACCATACGAGGTATGCCGATCCCGAGGCGGTTGCCGCCATCAAGGCGGCCGATGGTTCCGGTTCGAACCTGGACGCGGATCTGCTCGACGGCATGGACTCGACTGGCTTTGCCGCCTCGTCACATACCCATGCCGGCTCATTATACGGCAAGGTGGCCATAGTGGCGCAGAGCGGGGGAGACTATACAAGTCCGCTGGATGCAATGAATGACCTTGCGGCATGGTGCGGCACGCCAGACGCAACAAACACCTGCCTGATACGGCTAATGCCGGGAATCTTTGACCTTGGCAATAACGGACTTGCCATGCAACCATATGTGGACATTGCGGGAAGCGGAGAGAATTCGACGACCATAACCTCTACTCACAGCACAGTTTTTGTTGCAAATTCAGCCACAGTGTCGGGAGCTGATAATGCGGAGATACGGTTTCTCACGGTAGAGAACCAGGGAGGGGGTACAAATTCCCTGGCAATTTTCAATGACTCTGTATCGCCCGAGATAACACATGTAAGCGCCAGGGCTTCCGGAGGAACGAACTCTACCGGTGTGTATAACTCCTCCTCCTCTCCGGCAATGACCAATGTAACCGCGAACGCTTCCGGGGGAAAGGTCAATCGAGGCGTGTATAACTCCACCTTATCCTCTCCTGCGATGACATTTGTAACCGCCAGCGCTTCCGGGGGAACTTTAAGTTACGGTGTGTCTAACTTCTCCTCTTCGCCGCGGATGGTTGTTGTATCCAGTAACGGTATTATCATAACAGGGAATCAGCTTTTTGTTCGTGCTTCGGGCAGTGACGCGGATAACGGCACACTTCTGCTTGCAGTCAGCAATGAGATCAGCGGCCTTGGCGCAGCGTCAGCAACAAACCGCTATACGATCAGGCTCGATGCCGGTATCTACGACCTTGGTAATAATGGACTTGCCATGCAACCATATGTAGACATAGAGGGAAGCGGAGAAAATACAACGACTATTACCTCTACTCACAGCGGCGGTCCGCTAGAATTTTTAGCCACAGTGTCGGGAGCTGATAATGCGGAGATGCGGTTTCTTACGATAGAGAACCGAGGAGGAGGAGGCTCAGATTCTATTGCAATTGTCAATGAGTTTGCCGCGCCTGATATAACCAATGTAACCGCCGTCGCTTCTGGAGGAATCGAGGCCAATCTAGGAGTGTATAACTCCTCCTCCTCTCCGGTAATGACCAATGTGTCGGCCAGCGCTTCCGGGGGGGTCTACAGTTACGGCGTATATAACATGTTGTCCTCACCTGAGATGACCAATGTAACCGTAACGGCTTCCGGGGGAACAAACTATAATTACGGCGTGTTAAATTACTCCTCTTCGCCGGCAATGACCAATGTCATTACCACCGCTTCCGGGGGAAGTGACAATAATACGGGCGTGTTGAACAACACCTCCTCTTTTCCGGCAATGATAAATGTAACAGCCAGGGCTAACGGTGGGACTTCCAGTTACGGCGTAAGAAATAACGCCGCCTCCTCACCTGTGATGGTTAACGTATCAAGTAACGGCATCATCATAACAGGGAATCAGCTTTTTGTTCCTGCTTCAGGCAGTGACACGGAAAACGGCATACTACTGCTTGCAGTAAGCAATGAAATCAGCGGCCTTGGCGCAGCTTCAGCAACAAACCGCTATACGATCAGGCTCGATGCCGGCATTTACGATCTTGGCAATAATGGACTTGCCATGCAGTCATATGTGGACATAGAGGGAAGTGGAGAGAATACAACGACCATAACATCTACTCACAGCAGTGGTTCGTATGATGCAACATCAGCCACAGTGTCAGGAGCTGACAATGCGGAGATACGGGCTCTTGCAGTAGAGAACAAGGGAGGAAGCTATTATTCTATTGCTATGCGAAATGACAGTGCCTCGCCTGATATAACGCGAGTAACCGCCACGGCTTCCGGGGGCTCTCACAATCTCGGCGTGTCTAACTATTCCTCTTCGCCGGCAATGAGAAATGTAAGCGCCACAGCTACCGGGGGGACTTATTGTTATGGTGTTATAAACGGCAACTATTCCTCTCCGGCAATGACAAATGTAACAGCTAGCGCTTCAATGGGGACAACTATCAATCGAGGCGTGTTTAACGATGATTATTCCTCGCCAACGATCAACACCTCCAGCATGAGCGGTGCGACAAACAGTATTTTGAATGATAGCACTTCAACAGCAAAAATCGCAGCTAGCAAGCTGGGCGGGTCTGTATCGGGTACAGGTTTTACCTGTGTCGGAGCATATGATGCGTTTTTTACCGCATTGGACAGCAGTTGCAATTAAGGGACTCGGAAAATGTTAATTTACCTGGATCGCGCCCGGATTTGGGTCAGATTTGGTTGCGCAGATTGAGCAAAACCGCAGGCGTAGCTGTGCTCCGGCGAGGATTTTGCGATTGAGGCCGCGGCCAAAGATGGCCTGAAGACGGGATGCGTTATGGTATTTTGGCATTTTCCGAGCCCCTAAGGGTTATGATCACCTTAACCTTGGCACCGGACAACACCGCCAAGGTTAAGGATTTCCCTTGTTAACTCCGATCACTATTCAATAGTTATGGAGCCGGTTCCCCAGGGGGCAATAGTCATCGCTTTTAAGATGGTTATCGGTTCATTGCCGGCGCCGGTATAGGTGCCCGGGGCAATGTAGAGTCGCGGATCCTCGGCGAATTGGCCTATGTGGTTTACCCCTTCGCTGATGGTGTTGTAAGGGGTGGCGCTTAAGCCCCACTCCGTTCCTATATAGCTGCCGTTGACATAGATCCAGCGGGGCCGCCAGTTGGCCACCGTGTCCCGGACGTTGTTCAAGGAGCGCCAGTTGGCGGCGGAATTGGTTGCGGTGTAGATAACGCCGGTGGGCCCGTAGTTTGTCGCACCTACCACATAGTCAATGTTAACGTTTGACCAGTGGTTAACGCGGTCGCAGCCTCCAGGGCAGTCGTACGCCATGATGGTGCGGAAGTCCCCTTCAGGATCCTGGTACCCGTGGCTGTAGGAAAAGACGCCATCCGAGCTGTCATGGGCGCGGTCATGGCGGGAGCCCATGTTATGCCCCATTTCATGGGCAAAAGAGTAATAGCCGGTGGCACAGTCCCAATCAACCACATTAAAGGCCTGGTTTTCAAAGGTATGGGATTCCGTACCCATGATATTGCTCTTGCCGCACCAGCCGGTGACGGGATCATGGACAAAGAGGGAAACAATGTCGGCCGCGTAATCGTTCCTCAGGGTATGAACGTTGTCTATTTCCCCGTCGCTCGTTCCCTCTAGGGCATCCAGGGCATCATCGAAAACAATGGTGCTTTCCGAATTCGGCGCAGTGGATTCCGTGTAGGTCACTTCCTGGCGATGCACCACGTTGACTCGCTGGACCACATTGCTGTTGCCATAGCCGGTGTTTGTTTCGGCCATCGCCAGGTCGATCAGGGTGTTCATGCCTGCTGTCCCACCGTTGGCAATCCGGGATGCAGGGGTATAAACAACCATGACATCAATGGTGGCCCCGGTTTCGTCATATTGGGACGGATCAGTTGCCGGGTCCTCGTCGTCAGTGTCATAAGGGGTGGATGTGTCCTGCTGATCAATTGCCTCGTTTGGGTCAAAATCATCCGGCAGTCGCTGCTCAACCGGTTCAAGTTCGGTCCCATATTTGCTCTGGTCGATTTCCCGGATGACGTGGATGCCGTTGCCCCGGTATCTGATCTGGAAGGATTGACCATCGGCCAGGGTGATGTTGCCGGAAAGGACCCCGTCGGAGCTGACCAGGATGACCTTGCTGTCTATCTCGCCTTCCAGAGAGCCGTACCAGGTAATGGTCGTTCCGTCAGGGGATTCGTTCGCCGCCCGCTCAAGCACCAGGATGTATTTGACATCGTCAAAGAGTTTCAGCTCAAATTTGGTGATCTGCTGCGGCTGGCCTTCTTTGGGGGCCAAGGTGAAATCGATGGCTTGACCCTTTTTGAGTTGCCCCGGGGTCAGCAGACGACTGAAATCGATGCCGGTGTATCGCATCCTTTTTTCCACGCCGGCCTTGAATTGGGCATTTTCTGCCTGATGGGTCGCGGCTGCTTCGGTAAAGAGTTGTGGCGCATATTCCTCTGCGGCAAAACCCGACCATGCAGTAAGTGATAAAAGAAGAGGAATTGCCAGTAATTGGCAGATGAATTTTTTCATGGTCTGCCTCCTTATTGCAAAGTGACAAGAGCAAGCACAAGTCCCTGGCCTTCTTTCAACGGAGTCATGGCTTTACCGATTATTGCTCCCTGTGCCTTGCCGTGATCGGTAACCTTCATGGCATAGCCGGGGGTGGCGGATGTGGTCAACAGGTCACCCGGTTCAACGGGGCCGTTTGCGGTATCGACATAGCAGTAAACCCTGCCGCTTAAGGCAATGGGATGTGCTCCGTCTGCCTCGGTACCTTTCTGGCCCATCATCATGCCTGTTTTGATGCCTCCTGCTCCGCTGATGATTCCCGCCACCTTGTTGTCATAGGGCTCTGAACTGATTGTGAGCTTGCCGGGTTTGTCCGGGTCGATGCTGACCACCATGCCCGGCTGGATTTCAAAATCCAGGGTATTGACGTCAAACTGCTCGGAGAGATCGCTGCCGCCGGTGATCTGTAATTCCTGGGTTATCACCCGGCCGTTGCCGTTATAATCGGAATCGAGCTCGATGGTCTGGGTGCCGGTGGAATCATACATGTGCAGACTGTAATCGTAGACATCCATCTGGGCGACGCGATTGGCGCCGTAATAGACAATGACGTCACCAAGGAATTTGCCGGCGTAGAGGCTGCCCTGGGCCTCTACGCCGATACCGTTTTTCCCCAGTTCGCCGTAGTTTGTGGAAACAGCCCCCTGGCCCCTGACGCCGATGCCTGTGCTGGAGTTGGTTCGTCCCATAACGCCTGCATTGGTGCCGGATGCAGATTCACCGAGAATACCGATGCCTGATCCTTCATTTTTGCCGTAAACAGCCGGGGCGGTATAGGAAGGGTCCGTGTGTTTACCATAGATCCCATAGCCTCTGGTGCTTTCGGCATAAACGCCTGCATGGTAGTGACTGGTTGAGGTGCCGACCACGCCATAACCATCCTGGGCGGCCCCTCCAACGGCGATGGGGGCATAAGGCAGCAGCAGCATGGCTTCATTGGTGGAGCCGAGCGCCGGAGCGGTGCCCAGGACGCCGAAAACATTATAGGAGCCTGCTGCTCCATTGGTGCCGCCATAGAGCGCGGCAGGATAGTTGCTCGCCGAACCGGCTGCCGTGTTGGTCATCGCCACCAGACCGCCGTTTAGATCGCTGCCGGTATAGTCAAGGGAGAAGTTGATTTCACTGGTACCGACCGCATTGGCAGCAATCTCGCTTGCCCCGACCGCATTGGCGGCAATTTCACTGGCATAGACGGAGTCTGCGGCAAGATCGGCGGCGGTGATGGTGCTGTCGACGATCATGCTGCCGGTGACGGAGTTGGCCTGGCCTTCATTGACGTATTTGTCGGACAGGGTAGTGGCTCCCTCATAAAGATCTGTCGCTATCTTATAGCGACCGTAATCCTGGGTCAGCAGGGTGAAGGAGCCGGCGGAATAGCCGTCAAGGAAATCAGCATCAAGGGTTGAACCTGTGCCGTCGTCATCAAGGATTTCCGCTAGGGCGGCGCCGTCTGCAAGGTCGCTGGCCAGAATCGAGCCATTAACGATCATGGCGGAGGTGATGGAGTTGCTCTGCCCTTCATTGACATAGTCGGCGTCATGATCATGGCCCACCAGGGCAAAATCAGCCGAGGTCATACCTTCCAGGGTGTCGGCATCTGCCGCCTGTGCCGATTGGAAAGAATAGGCGGTGGAAGTGACCCGCTGCCGGGGCAAAAGTGTTTCCCAGGATGACGTATCTTGGTTGTAGATAGACACCGCCAGCCACACATTATCCAGGGAAAATACATCGCTGGTTAACGGTTCAACCGAGCCCAGTTCAATATTGTAAATGCCGTTAATAACCTCGACAGCGGTATGAGTTTCACCGGTAGGCGTATTCCAGAGCTGGCTGCCGCCGCTTTCCGCATCATAGAGGTTAAAGCGCATCATAAAGGTGCCGTTTAAGGGGATACCACCGGAGTCGGTCAGTTTCCCCTGATAATTCATCCTGTCCGACACGGCCCAGGCCGAGGTGGTAAAAAGTAATATGAGGACACTGCAAAGCGATATAAACATAGGTGAAAGGGTGGCTTTCTTATTCATTTTTTTCTCCCAGTATGTTGTCTGTCCCGGCTCTTTATCCCCCCAACCAGGGCAGAGTTTTTCATTATTAGAGGCTCAGCATCAATTCCGCCAGGTCAGAGCCGTCAATGTCATTGTCCTTGTCAAAATCACAGCCACGGTTATAACCGGGATCAGCGCTGCTGAGGCCATAGCACAGGGCAAAGGCGGCGACACCCGCACATCCCGCCTCGCCATCCACGGTATACCAGTAGCCGGGGTAACTGGCAAAGTTGGTTGACCCCGGTGGCACGGGGATATCGTCCTGATCCATAATCGGTGTCGGTTGTCCGATGGTGGCATTGCTGGAAAAACTGCCGGATGTCATGCCGCCGCCTCCGCCGGAGATCACCGAGGTGTCAAGGTTGAATGATGTACTTGAACCGGCGGCAAGCAGCAGCGAAGGATAAAGCAGTCCTCCTGCCAGCAGCATCTGGAAAACGCCTTGTCTCCTCTTTTTCTTCTTTTTCATATTTCCCTCCTTTTTTAATCCTGTCTCATTTGCTCTTCACGATCAGGCAAACCGTGTTCTTTGCGGTATCTTGGGTCTTCATCATCATCGATAACTTGCCAGCCAAGCTTGGCCGCCATGTCTTTACTCAGTTTACCCTCGGCGGTCATGATGCCGTTCTCCTTGAGCATTTCCCTGATGGCCTTGTTTGACGGGGTGTCATCGATGTAGCGGTTTTCAAACTCCCAGGCGCTGACATTATCCGCGGTGAAGTGGCTGTTATCCTGGATGGCCTCATGTTCCTCAAATCCCTGACGCAGGGCGCTGATGTGATAGGAGAAGGCTACATCTCCGTATCGAGTTTCGGCCGAACGGATGATGACCTGATCAACGGATTTTTCAGCCACATAAAGCGGGGCCCAGCCTTGCTCCGGGGTCACCGTCACTGTCAGGCTGTCTTTCGCCGCCGCCAGTTGCCAGGCCTCCGGCAGGTCGATAATCGCCTCGCCATCGACGAGTTCGGTGCTGCCCCGGAGAAAGATGACATTTTCCGGGCTCTCCATGGACACATAGACGATTTCTTTTGTGGGATCATCCCGGTGGGGCTGGACAAAAGACTTGCTGGTGGCAGACATGGTGCCGCTGATATAAACATTGCCAATGAAATAGCCGGCATAGTTGCCGCCGCCGGATTTGGAGAAATAGCCGGCGTATTTATAGCCGGAGGTGTGGTAGTCGACACTGGCATAGATGCCATAGAGGGTGCAGGTATCCCCTGAAAGGCTAGATGCATTAAAAGATCCGCCATAGGTGGGCCAGGTATTACTGGCAGCGACACTCGTATAAACACCATAGGCATACCCTTCATTACCGGAATGATCAACAAACGCCCTGTATCCATAAAGAGACCCTGTTGCCGTGCTGGCTGTGTCAATGTCAACATAACCGCCATAGGAATTCGTGTTACTGTCGGTGTAGATTAGGGCGTAATAGCCCACCGCAGAGGCCCCATTGGTATTTTGCACCAGGGAATAGACTCCGTAATTGGTATAGCCGTCTGCCCCGGAGGTGATGACCTTGTTGTAGAGTCCATAACGCCGACCATTGGTGCCGATGGCCTCGCTGTAGAGACCGTAGGAGTAGCCTCCACTCCGGTGGTTATCGGCGATAAAATAGCCGCCATAGGCGGTTCCCCCGGTGTCAGCGCTGCTTTTTACGGAAGATGCGTAGTAGCCGTAGGCGTCACCGGTGTTGCTGCCGGTAACCTGTGAATAGGAGCCGTAAACCGGGCCGGCTGTGCCGTAATGGTAGGCGTTGTTGAATGAGCCATAGACCGTGTTGGTGCTGGCTGTTCCGCTGGCGTAGGACGTGGAATAGGTGCCATAGGCCGTTCCCAGGGTTGAGATGCCGATCAGATAGCCGCCAATGGCCGCTCCGCCGGTGCCGTCTGTATAGGAGTTGCTGCCGTAGCCGTGAAGCCCGTATGAAGTTGAAGGGCCCGAGCCATAGGAAGCCAGAGAGGCGCCGTAGCTAAGATAATCATTATAGGTCTCGCATCGGATGCCGTAACGGTAGTTGCTGCCGCCGGTGGTGTTGTCAAGTGATCTGATGTATAAACCATAGGTGGTGCCGGTGTAGTTGCCGTCGTTTTCAAGCCAGGCGGCGGAGGGTCTGTTTACCCCCATAACAGTTAACGGATACCCCGGGCTGGTGGTGCCGATGCCCACATCGCCGTCAGCATCCACGGAGAGGGCATTAGCCGGGGCACCGTCCGAGGCGTTGAGAAAGGAATGCCAGTGGGAGGTGAGGGCAAAAGCGCTGGAATCATTGCCGTCCAGCAGGTCGGCGTCAAGGCCTGATCCCGCGCCGTCGTCGTCAAGGATCTCCGCCCGGCTGGCTCCGTCTACCAGCATGCCTGAGGAGATGGAGGAAGCCTGGCCCTCGTTGACGTATCTGGAAGTAAGCGTTGCGGTGCCCTCATAGAGATTGGCGGCAACCCCGGAACGGCCAAAATCGCCGGCTGCCTGCAGGAAAGAGCCGGCATGCAGCCCGTCCAGCAGATCGGCGTCAAGGCCCGAGCTCGCGCCGTCATCGTCGAGAATTTCGGCAATGGCCGCGCCGTCAACCAGCATGGCCCCTGTTATTGATAACGGCTGGCCCTCATTGACATAGACTGCGTCATGGTCGTGACCCGCCTCGGCGAAATCGGTTGCCGCATAGCCCGACAGGGTTTGGGCATCCTCCGTCACCATGGCGTAAGGGGTTGAGGTGAGCTTTTGTCTGGGGTCAAATACCTCCCATGTGGTTGTGTTTACATTATAGATTCGCACTTCAAGAAAAAGCTCTGTGGCAAACAGGCCGGACGGAAAGGCCACATCCTTGCCCAACTGGACATCGTAAATGCCGTTTGTCATTGTAACGGCCTGGGTTTCGTTCCAAAAGCAGGTGCCGCCGCTTGCGGCATCACAGAGAAAGAATTGCATATTATAGGTGCCGTTTAACGGCAACTCAGCGCTGTCGGTTAGCTTGCCCTGGAAATTAATGCTTTGCGGAACCGCCAAAACCAGCTTGCAGCTGATCATGACGAAAAAGACGATAATTCCAGAAATTGACAACAGTCTTTTCATTTTTCTCTCCCTTTTCATTTTTACATTTGACCGACGTACAGCATTTCTTATTCTTAAAGAAATAAAGACATTTCTGTGCCCCAGTTTTTATTTCCGGCAAGGCAAAAATCTGTAACTGCCATAGAAAACCAAGGCTGCGGAGAGGATTATTCCAGGAATATCATCAAGTTCGTAACGCAGCCTGTAAAACGCAAAAAACCGAGTAACCATCATGGCGACCCGGCTGGCTCTGAAAGCCCCGTGGCTTTCCGTCCCCACCTTGCAATGGGTTTGGCTTTGTCCGAAAGATAATTGAAAATTTATTGGAATAATCAAAGGGATGGCAAAGAACCGGAAGCCACCCTGATAGATTGAATAATTCAACTTTCTTGCTAACCGTTATCTCTGCAAACGGGAACAACAATGGCACCGCTTCGCTGCTATGAAAGTTCGCGGGGTAGGAGCGGGCCATGCCCGCGACCTTTGGCATTGCCAAGCCAAAACTCCGTTATCGCGGGCATGGCCCGCTCCTACTACAGCAAAGCCGGGGACAGAATGATTTTCGCAAAAACCGCGAACAAAATTCAGTCCCCTCAGTCTGGAAGAAAAATTAAATCTGTCTCCCGAACTTATTCAGTTAAAAAAAGATCAAATTATAAAAATAAGCAAGATTTACGCCGTGTTACAGCCTGGCGGACGGATGAGTGGAAATTCCCCGAAAAAGTTGTAACAACATGATAAATAGATCAAAATACGCTCACCGATGGCTGAAAATACGCAAGCCGGATTCGTTTTTTTCCGGAAAATCGGTCCGTTTTCCTGGAAAAAATACGCGGGTAGAGGCGCAAGCCCGCTTTGCCGGCGGCGGGGTAGGCGCGTCATCGGCATATCCAATACCGAACCCATGGCGGCCTTGCGATCTCATTGCCACAACGAGTGAACCGGGAGCAAGCTGTACTCCGGGCTTTTTTTTGGTTGCAGACGCTCCTGTTCCTTGATAATGAATCATGATTCACTGCCATAGGTCAGGATGCTCCTCGCCGTATTTTTCAAGGTACCCTTCAACCAATGAGATGACCAGATGCACTGGCATATCTTTATTTCCCACTCCTCGAAAAATGACGACACCGTCAAAAAACTGCGCGAGACCCTGGAACTCCACGGCAAACTCGCCTGGGTCGATTCCCGAGAACTGACCGGCGGCGATGATCTGCAAAAGCAAATCGAGACCAGCATTCGCACGGCCCGCCATTTTCTGGTGCTGGTCAGTATCGAGGCCATGGGGTCCGAATGGGTGCAGCGGGAGGTGGCCCTCGCACTTGATGAAAAAGAGAAGCGCACCGATGGTTACAAAGTGATTTCCTTGGTCCTGCCCGGGGTGCAGCCGGGTCATCTCAAACTCCTTTTCCCGGTCGAGCCGCTCCATATTTTCATAAATGAAAGCCCCACCGGCTTGACTGAGGCCTTGCCTCAAATATTTGCCGCCCTGGGAGAGCAACTGCCCGAGGATTGGCAGACAGGGGAAACTGTCCAGGCGGAACCGGTGGAAGAACTCATCCTTAAACTCAGCGACCCGGTTATCAGCGAACAGGACGGCAAGCGCCGGGCCGCGGCCACCGCCGAGCTGACCTATCATCCGACTGATAGAAGCCGGGAGATCACCAGCCGCCGTTACAGATTCACGGCCCCGCTCGGCCCGGATGAGCTGGGCGAATTGCGCTGGTACATCGAAAGTTATTTCCGCTGGCCCGCCGGGGTCTTCAGGCAGCGGGCGCAACAGACCGAAAAGGACCTGCCGGAGTGGGGTAAGGCCCTCCATGCCGCGGCCCTGGGCGGCCAATCGGCCCGGGAGCCCCTGGATGAGTGGCGCCGGAAAACCGACAGCCGCCGCTTTTCCGTGCAGGTCGATTTCGATCCGCCGGAAGGGACCGGCCCAGAGGAAACCGCCCTGATCCACGAGGCGGCTAGCAACCTGCTCTCCCTGCCCTGGGAGATCATGCACGATGGCGTCGGTTATCTCTGCCAGGGCAAAGGCGGGGTGCGGGTGCGCCGCCGTCTGCCCAACCGCAAGCGGACCTGCACCCTGAAAGCCAGGCTGCCGATCCGGGTGCTGCTCGTAAGCCCGCGGCCCGAGGTGACGGAAGAGGGCGGTGAGGTGGGCTACCTTGATCACCGCAGCAGCGCCCTGCCGCTGGTGCAGGCCATGGAAAGTCTGGGAGAGGAGCTGGTCAGGGTGGATATATTGTCCCCTCCGACCTTCCCGGCTCTTCAAGAGGCCCTGCTAAAGGCCAAGGATGAGAACGACCCCTATGAGATCGTCCATTTTGACGGCCACGGGGTCTATGACCGGCGGGTGGGCCTGGGCGCCCTCTGCTTTGAGGACCCCCGGGACAGCACCAAACTTGGCGCGCGGCGGCTGCAGCTCGTCCACGCCACGGAGCTGGCTGCCGAGTTGCGGCAATACGGGGTGCCGCTCATCTACCTCGATGCCTGCCAGACCGCTCAGGCCGATTTGAACCCGCAGGCCTCGGTGGCGGCCAAACTGCTGGAGGAAGGGGTCGGTTCGGTGGTGGCCATGAGCCACACGGTGCTGGTGGAGACCGCCCACCGCTTTGTCGAACGTTTTTACCAGGCCTTGGCTGAAGGCAAGCGGGTAGGGGACGCCATGCTGGCCGGTCAGGTAGCGCTTTTTGGCGACCCCTTTCGTTTCAAGATCATGGGCGCCGGCGATCTGAAACTGCAGGATTGGTTTGTGCCGGTCCTCTACCAGGAGGCGGATGATCCCCAGCTCTTCACGGTCAAGGTCGGCGAGGCGGCCGCCCGGCTGACCGCAAAACGACGGGAACTCAAACTGGGCAGGCTGCCAAAGCCGCCGGCCCACAGTTTTGTCGGCCGCAGCCGGAGGCTGCTCCGGCTCGAGCGGCTGCTTGCGCAGGAAAACTTTGCCGTCATCCGGGGCAGCGGCGGCATGGGCAAGACCGCCCTGGCCATTGAGCTGGCCCGCTGGCTGGTCCGCTCCGGTCGTTTTCAGCGGGCCGCCTTTGTCAGCGTGGAGTCGCAGAATGTGCAGGATGTCATGGGGGTGCTTGATGCCATCGGCCGCCAGCTGCTGCCGCAATATACCGTGGCCCAGTATGGCAATGACCTTGACGCTGCCCTGCAGCCGGTCGAGCGGGCCCTGCGGGATTTTGCCACCCTGCTTGTCATCGACAATATGGAGAGCGTGCTGCCGGACCAGGAGGGCAACAACCCCGCCGGGGTTGCCGACGTGACCGAACTGCTTGAGCTGGGCCGCAGGCTCCTGGCCGCCTCGGCTAAGTGCCGCCTGCTCTTTACCAGCCGGGAGCCCTTGCCCGAGCCCTTTGCCAAGCCGAAAAACACGGTGGAGCTGGGACGGTTGACCGAAGCGGAGGCGATCCAACTGGTGGAGCGGGTGATGGCCGAAAACGGCTGGGAACCCCCTGCCACGGATAACGCCGGCACCCCGGAGGAGGTGGCCGAACTGGTGGAAACGGTCGATTGCCATCCCCGGGCCCTGGTGCTGCTGGCCCGGGAGGTTGCCACCGGGGTGCGGGCTACCACCCGCAATGTGGCCGAGCTGATGGCCCGGCTCGAAGCCCGGAACCAGGGAGACCGGGAAAACTCCCTCTATGCCAGTGTGGAGCTTTCCCTGCGCCGCCTGCCGACGGCACTGCGGCAGCAGGTGAAGCGGCTGGCCGTGTTCCACGGGGGTGGGCAGGTGGCGATTATGGCTGCGGTGATGGGCATTGACGCCGACAGTGCGAAAGCGGTGGCGGAAATGCTGATCAGGGTGGGGCTGGCGGAAGGCCAGGAGTACCAATACCTGCGCCTGGACCCGGCCCTGCCCGCCTTTTTGAAGCTGGACCAGTCTGGGGAGGATTTGTCCCAACTGACAGCGGCCTGGGCCGAGGCCATGGAGCAACTGGTCGGTTTTCTCTATCTGCAACGGCCTCAGGACAGCAGAATGGCGGCCCAGTTGACCCTGCTGGAGCTGCCCAACCTGCTGGTCCTGCTTGACCATCTGGAGCAACGGGTTGAGGCAGACCAGTCGGAAGCAGAAGCGGTCAGCGACACTGCCGGGAGGATTGAAGAACTGCTGGCACCTCTAAACCGGCCCCAGGCCCTGGCCCGGGCGGTGAAGTTGAGGGAGACGGCGGCCGCAATGATCCCCGACTGGGGCCATGCCCGCTTTGCCAACGAGCGGCTGCTCATTGAGCGGCTGCTGCAGCAGAGGCAGCTCCAGGCGGCCCAGGAAAAGGCCAAGGCGCTGCTGGCCAGGGCCAAGGCGGCTGGGCCAATGGCTTACGGGGGGGCGGATTATGATCTGGCAATATCGCATTGTCTGCTTGGTCGGGTATTGAAACATAGGGGGCAAGCATCTCTTGCCCTTGATCTGTTTGCCGAAGCCCAGCAACTGTTTGAGGCCTTGGGTAAGCGGGGGGGGCGCATGGCTTCCGTTTGTCTGGCCGACCAGGCCGACTGTCTTAGCAACTTGGGGCGGCTCGAAGAGGCAGCAGCAAAGTATGAGGAAAATATCAAGCGGACTGAAAAACTGAAAGATTTGCGGCAGGTGGCAGTGGGCAAGATGCAACTGGCAACGGTGCGTATGTACCAACAGAGGTACGCCGAGGCCCTCGCTGCTTATGAAGAGGCGCGCACCATTTTTGCACGGCAGAATGAACCGGCCGCGGTCGCCACTATCTGGCATCAGATCGGCATGGTGCATGAGGGGGCTGGCCATTACGAGGAGGCGGAAGCGGCCTACCGCCAGGCGCTGGCAATTGATACCCGAAGCAACAACCGGGCCGGCCAGGCCAGAAGCTTGACTCAGTTGGGCATCTGTATTATGTTCATTTGCAACGACCGGAAGAGGCGGTGACCTTTTACCGGCAGGCAGCTGATATCTATGTCGAACTGCAGGACGTGCGCTATGAAGGGATAGCCCGCAGCAACATCGCCGAAACCCTGTGCGCACTCCAACGCTATGACGAAGCCCGGTCGGAAATCGACCGGGCGATTGCCTGCAAAAGTCAATGTGGCCATGAGGGCGAACCATGGAAATCCTTTGACATTCTGTACCAGATCGAAACAGCTGGGGGGGACCAGGCAGCCGCCCGGCAGGCCTGGCAGCAGGCCAGGGACTCTTACATCGCCTACCGCAAGCAGGGGGGCTATGCCCAGTCAGGTGGTGGAAAACTGGTGGACCAGGTTTTGTCCCTTGCTCAGCAACGAAAGGTTGATGAAATCAATGAGCTGTTTAACCAGCTTAACGATAATCCGGACACCCCGGACTCGATCAAACAGTTGCTGGGGGCGGTGATCGCTCTTGTCAACGGCTCCGGCGACCCGGCCCTGGCCGATGATCCGGCCCTTTATTACGCTGATGCGGCGGAAATTCTCTTTCTCTTGGAACGGTTGGCAGGATGGGTGAACAGGAGGCAATAACTTGTCCAAGCCGCTCCATCCGACAGGGGCTGGCCGTTTTGCCTAAAAAGCCGGGAGACAGATTTAATTTTCCTCCGAACCAGGGGACTGAATTTTTTTCGCGGTTTTGGCGAAAATCATTCTGTCCCCGGCTTTGATAACTAAAAACCGAAGCCTTATCCCCCTGTCTGCCTGAATTTCGGTTTCTGCTTGCCTAATGTAACATTCTCTGTTAAATTTTTTTTCGGCTGATTTTTCAGCTCCGGGCTGTCCTTGCTAACCTCCTTCTCCCCTGAGAAACTCGATACACTCAAATTTTCAGAGGTCAGATCTTCGAATGTCAAGGGACAACTATGCGCAGCGACTGCCTGTTTTAAAACCATGATTGTGAAATGTTTGTCTGACAAACAAAATGAAATGATATGAGGTGATCTCTTGAAAAAGAAGATAATGGTAGCAAATCGCGGCGAAATCGCCCTGCGGATCATTCGCGCGATTCAGGAGCTTGGGCATACTGCAGTGGCCATATATGAAACACCGGATAATGCGGCACTCCATATCCGTGTGGCGGATGAGGCCATCTGGATAGGTGACGGCCCCCGGCGGGACTACCTGAGTATCGCTAAAATCATTAAGGCCGCCAAAGATCACGGGGTTGACGCTATCCATCCCGGTTACGGTTTCCTGGCTGAAAATCCTGACTTTGCCAAGGCCTGCGAAGAGGCCGGCATCATCTTTGTCGGCCCACCCCATGAGGTAATCAGTAAATTGGGGGATAAGGTGACGGCCAGAAAGATTATGGCTGAAGCCGGCATTGCCATGGTTCCGGGCACGGAGAATCTTCCCCACGGTGAGGCCGGCCTGCAAGAGGCCCTGGAATTCGCCGCAAAGTATGGCTATCCGGTGATGCTGAAAGCGACAGCCGGCGGCGGCGGCAGGGGGATCAGGCTCATCGAAAACGATGCCCAGCTCAAGGAGCAGCTGCCCACGGCCAGATCCGAGGCCAAGGCGGCCTTTAACAACGACAATATCTACCTGGAAAAGGTGGTTCTCAAACCCAAGCACGTCGAAGTGCAGATCATGGCGGACAATTTCGGCAACACCCTCCATCTGGGCACCCGTGACTGCTCCATTCAGCGCCGCAACCAGAAGCTGGTGGAAATAGCCCCATCCATGATCCCGGACAAGAAGCTGCTTGATGAGATCTGCGCCACTGCGGTACAGGCGGCAAAGGCGTCAAACTACTTCAATGCCGGCACGGTGGAGTTCCTGGTGGATAAGGACAATAAGTTCTATTTCATGGAGATCAACACCAGGGTCCAGGTTGAGCATACCGTCACTGAAATGGTAAGCGGCATCGATATCGTCAGAACCCAGATCAAGCTGGCCCTGGGCAGGCCGCTCTCCTTCACCCAGGATGATATAAGGCTGCGTGGCCATGCCATTGAAATGCGGATCAACGCCGAGGATCCACAGAACAACTTCATGCCCGAAGGCGGTAAGACCGTTTCCGTTTATCGCTCGCCCGGCGGCTACGGTGTGCGGCTGGACGGTTTTGTCTACCAAGGGTTCACCATTCCCGAGGTCTATGATTCGCTTTTGGTCAAACTGACCGTGTTCGGCTTTACCTGGAATGAGACGGTGGACAGGCTGCGGCGCTGTTTGCGCAACTATACGATCGTCGGCCCCAAAACCACCATCCCCTTTTATATGAATCTGGTCAATGACCCTGATTTCCAGAAGGGAGATTTTGATACCTCGTATCTGGAAACCCATCCAAATCTCTTTGATTACAAGGATGATCCCAGCGAGGTGAACAAGCTGGCCAGGCTGATTGCCGAGATTCATTTTAAAAAGGAAAACAAATACGCCATTTAGGGGCAGTCTAGGGATAAACATTATTTTCTGACCAGTTCGTTGCGGCTCCTTATGCCGTGCACAGTATTGCGATGTTACAGTTATATTTTTACAACGGTATGAGAGGTTGTTGGCAAGCGACAAGTTCACAGGGCAGATAGGCCCCTGTGCCATTATAGAAAGGAGTCACCATGGACCGAATTGTTCAAGGTATGCATAGCAGTGAAATTTTAAAAAGAGTACGCGAGGCGGACGGCTACTTCATCACCAATACCGCCCGAGACCTGTCCCAGTCCGACTTCAAGAACCGGATCCTGCTCCATACGGATCTGCTGGCCGGTGACGCACGTGAACGGGCCAATTATTTTTCATTGGAAATCACCGGCGGCGCCTCCGTGCATGTGGATATCCTGCGCAAACAGGTAGATCCGTTCCTGAAGCTGAAGCTGCTGCGGGAAAAGATGCCCAATACCATGTTTCAGACACTCTGCCGGGGAGTCAATCTCTTCGGCTACCGCCCCTATCCCCAGAATGTCATTCGGCTGGTCGTGCGCGAGTTTGCCAAGTACGTGGATGTGTGGCGGGTGTTTGACTTCATGAACCATGTGCCGAACATGCAGGCGGTTTTCGAGGAGGTGCAGATGTCGGGCAAACTGCTGGAGCCCAGCATCTGTTTTTCCACCGGGCCGGAGCACACGGACGAATATTATGTGAACAAGGTGGGCGAGATCATCGAGGTGACCGGCGAGGAGATTTCCCTCTGCATCAAGAACCATGGCGGACTCGGCACGCCGAAACGGATCGGCGAGTTGGTGAAGGCCATCAGGGACAAATATCCTGATCTGGTTATTCATTACCATGGCCACAATACCGACGGCGATGATATCGGCCGCATCACCGCGGCGGTGGTGAACGGCGCCAACATCGTCGATGCCGCTGATCATGCCTTTACCGGCTACTTTGGGCCGCCGCCGATTCTGAGCGTCATTCAGACTCTGAAGGATTACGGCCATACAGCCGTCTGTGTGGATGAGGCGGCGGTGATTGAAACCTCCGAGGTCCTGCGCGACCAGCGCCAACATTATGAATATTTCGAGTCCCAGTTCAAGGGCTTCCTGCCCACGGTGCAGATTCACAAACTGCCCGGCGGCGCCATGGGCAGCAGCTTCGAGCAGGCGGTCAAAGGCGGTTTCCTCAATAAGATGTCCGAGATCCTCCATGAGGAGCTTCCCAAGGTGCAGCGGGAACTGGGCAACTGGTGGAGTGTGACTCCCGGTTCGCAGATTCTCTGGACCACCGCGGTGAGCAATGTTCAGAGCGGTGAGAGGTACGGCAACTGCTCCGGTGATCTGAAGAATCTGCTGCTCGGCAAATACGGGCCTTTCCCGTTCTACTGCCCGGAAGACTGGATTTACGAGAAGGCCTTCGGGCCGGACTGGCGGAAGATTGTCGCGGAGCAGGGCGGCGTTATGCAGATCGAGGATATGGACATTGACAAGGAGCGGTCGATCCTGCAGGATCGTCTCGGCTATGAGCCGACTACGCAACAGTTGGTAACCTATCTCCAGCATCCCAATGATGCGGTTGATTTCTTCAAGTTTGAGGAAAAATTCGGCAAGGTTTATGTGCTGCCCCCTGCCTTGTTCTTCAAGCGCGGAGGTTTTACCTTGGGCGAGGCACTGGAGTTTACCGACCATGACGGCAAAGGGCACGTTCTTGAAGTTGGCCCCATGCACAAACATGAGGATGGTTCCACCAGCATCTATTTCAATGTGGACCATCACCAGCGGGTTTTCATTATGGCCGCCGAGGCAAAGGAAGAAGGCGTAGCCATGGAAGTGACGCTGTCCAAGAAGGAAATTCAGGAACTCGCCAAAATTGGTGATGTCAGGGCACCATTTGGCGCCAATGTCTGTGAGGTCAGTGTTGAAGTCGGGCAGGAGGTTGCGGTCGGCGACAAACTGGTGGTGCTGGAGGCCATGAAAATGCAGACACCTGTCCTGGCTGCCGTGGCCGGCAAGGTTGAAAAGATTGCTGCCAATGTCGGTGACGCCGTAAAGGTCGGCGGCAAGGTTCTTAAGATCTCCTGCGAGGCGGATGGGTCATGCAAGTAGAAGTGAAAAATAAATCCACAGAGCACACGGAGTGGTCAATTGACTCTGTGGGCTCTGTGGCGGATTTTGGATAATCCGGCTTAACAGATCACGTTGTCGCCAATCTCGATCACGGAGTTTTCCGAACCAAAGGAATTTGGCTGACGGTCGGGGTTGGCCGGGTCGGTCCACCATTGGCCGTCAACAATAAACTGGTATTCGTATCTGCCCGGTTTCAGCTTCAGCATTTTGGTGTATTTCCCGTCTTTGAATTTACGCATCGCATGTTCGGATGCGTTCCAATCATTGAAATTTCCGGCAATAAAGACCTCCTTGGCTTCCGGAGCTATAATGGAAAACTCGGTAGACTGGATCGTTTTCCTTTTTGCTTTGGCCTTGGTGCCGGTGGTCTTGGAAGTTGCATTCGTTGTTTTCGCTGCCATTGTCTTTCCTCCCTGTTTGCCCAGTTTCTATAGCTTCATCGTTTCAGAGATAACCTGTCTTGATTATTAATTTATAATGGATTGATTAAAAGTTGGTTGTCAATGAAAAAAACAAGATAATACAAAAAGATGGTTGGGATAATCATATCTGCTTTGCCGTTCCTGCCTCACCTATTCGTAATTGCCCACCATCATGTCCTGATTTCTTATTTGGTAATTGACCAGCATGTTTCGCAAGCGACTTGTTACGGCCGGAAAATTTCTTGTTATACTGGTCTGGGCAGCACTTTTTGTCGCCCTTCTCCAGCGGGATTACTTTGTCAAAAGGCTTGATCTCCATGAAAATGAGGTGCTTGAAAAGGCCGGCCAGGAGAGTTATGCCGGGGTGTTCTTCAAGGGTGAACGCATCGGTTATGTGAAAAACGTCTTGCGCCGGGCCGATGACGGACTTATCCGACTCTCCCAGGATGCCGTGCTTAATCTGTTTGTCCTCCAGAAAAATTATCCGGTACAGCTGCAGGCGGAAGCCTGGTTGTCCACTGATTTCCTTTTGCGGGATTTTACCTTTTCCATGTCCTCACCATTTTATACAATGAAGGCCAGCGGCAAGGTGACCGGCAAGAGGGTTGACTTCACCCTGGTGACCGGCAAGGAAAAAATAAACGACTCGGTTACGTTGAACTCGCCGCCGTTTCTGTCACTTAACCAGCGCGGTTATCTGCTCAGGCAGGGACTGCATTCCGGGGACAAGATCAGGATAGCCTATTTCGATCCGTTTACCTTGAGCGGCAAAGACACGGTGATCGAGTACAAGGGATTGCTCAAAACCCTGATCAAGGATCGTATTTATCTGCTGCACCATTTTGAGGAGAATTTTTCCGGCATCAGAATAAACAGCTGGCTCGACGACAGCGGCAAGGTGATCAAGGAGGAGTCGCCGGCCGGTTTTGTTTTCCTCAGTGAGCCGGAGTTCCAGGCCAAGGATATTACCCGCAAAGGTCAGGACATTCTGCAGAGCGTGGCCGTGCCTTTCTCTGGTGATCTGTCACACCTGGACCAGCGGGAGGAAATTTTCTTCAGACTTGAGCTGCCCGAGGCTGCCGGCTTTGATCTGGACGGCGGCAGGCAGCAGTGGCAGGATGGTATCCTGACCATTCGCCGGGAGAAAATGCCTGTTGATGATGCCATGATCTGCCAGGGGATGCAGGATGAACTTGCTGCAACGCCCTATATCCAGTCGGATCATGCCAATATCAAGGCCCAGGCCGGCAAGATCACCGCGCAAATAGCAAGCCCCATTGGCAGGGTAAAGGCCATCGCCCACTGGGTTTATGAAAATCTGGAAAAAAGACCGGTGATCGGCATCCCGGATGCCGTGGCAACCCTGGAGCGGGGCATGGGTGACTGTAACGAGCACGCCGTGCTTTTTGCCGCCCTGGTGCGCAGTGCGGGCATACCGGCCCGTATTGCCTCAGGCGTGACATTCCACGCGGGCGCCTTTTATTATCATGCCTGGAATGAGGTGTGTGTGGGCAATGAGTGGCTGAGCTTTGATACCACCACGGGTCAGCTGCCCGCCGATCTCAGTCATATCCGTTTTGTTATCGGTGAAACCAAGGAGCAGGTGAAGATCGGAGCCCTGCTCGGCAACCTGCAGATCCTCCCGGTCAAGTGAGAACCGGTAAAAAAATCATGAAGAGAGACGATGAGACCAACGCCCTGGACGTTGCCAGGCTGACCAAGCGCTTCGGCAGTTACACCGCGGTGGATGATGTAAGCTTTAGCGTCGGGCGGGGTGAGATTTTCGGTTTTCTCGGCCCCAATGGCGCGGGCAAAACAACCACCATTAAAATGCTGGCCGGTCTGCTTAAGTCTGACAGCGGGGCCATTACCATCAGTGGTCATCAGATGGCGACTGATCCCACAGCCTGCAAGAAACTCACGGCCTATATCCCGGACAGGCCCTATCTTTACGAGAAGCTGACCGGCTACGAGTTTCTCCAGTTTGTCGCCAGCCTGTACGATTTGTCCAGGGAACAGTTCGGCAGCACCCTGCATTATCTGCAGATTTTTGATCTATTGGACTGGCAGCATCATCTGATCGAGTGCTATTCCCACGGCATGAAGCAGAAGATCATCATGACCGCCGCCTTCATGCTGGATTGTCCGCTGATCGTCGTTGATGAGCCCATGGTGGGTCTTGACCCGAAAAGCGCCAGAATCGTCAAAGAGCTTCTGAAGAATCATGCCCGCAAGGGCAACAGCATCTTCCTCTCCACCCATTCGCTGGAGATCGCCGAGGAGCTCTGCGATCGCATTGGCATCATTGTCCACGGCGAACTGCGCTCGCTCGGCACGCTGGAGAGTCTGCGCCGGGAGGCGCAACTGGATAACTCCGACCTGGAGGAGATCTTCCTGGAGCTGACCGGCGCGGATGAACTGACCGCCATCATCTCCGCCTTGAAAAGGGATAACGGGTAACATGCGGCTGAGGCTTCTGACCCCTTTTCTGCGCACCATGCGCAACCGCTTTTTCCCGGCCGGCACGGTGCCAATGAAAAGCCTGGCCGTCGGCCTCTTCGGCTTGCTGATCTGTCTGGTTCTCTATCTGGTCTCGTTCAAGGTGCTGGGTTATTTCCACCGCCAGAGCGAGCTTGGCGTTATTCTCAGTCTGAAGATCTTTCAGATGGCCTGGATCGTCATGTTCGCCATGCTCATTTTTTCCTGTATGGTGTCATCGGTTTCCACCCTGTTTCTCTCCCAGGACAACGAGATCATTTTTGCCGCGCCCGTGACTCCTGCGGAAATCTATTTCATGCGCTATCTGACCACCACCTTTTATACCTCGTGGATGATGGTCATTTTTTCCCTGCCTGTGTTCGGGGCTTACGGCAAGGTGTTTCAGGCCGGGATCTTATACTGGCCGCTGCTGATCGTCTGCGTGCTCGCCACCGCGTTCATCGCCTCGGGAGTGGGCATGGCTCTCACCGTGGTATTGGTCCGATTCTTTCCGGCGCGGCAGACCAAAGATATCATCTTTTACCTGTCGCTTTGCTTCGGCATCTTTCTGTACATTATCTTTCGTCTGCTGCGGCCGGAGGATCTGGTCAATCCGGACAAGTACGCCCATTTTGTCGAATATCTCTCCTCCATCTCCCAGCCGGCCGGTCCCTATGTGCCGGCAGCCTGGTCCGCCAATCTGCTGTCGCTCTACCTGATGGACCGGGAGATAGACTGGTTGCTGCTTTCTCTGCTGGTGGTCGGGGCGCCTTCCCTCTTTTTTATCGGGGAATGGGCCATGCAGCGTTTTTTTCTTGTCGGCTATACGAAATCCCAGGAATCCTTTGGCGGCTTCCGGCCATTCACCCGCACAGGCAGATACCGCCCCGGCACGGCGCAATGGATCTTCAAAAAAGAGTCGAAAACATTTCTGCGGGATTCCGCCGAGTGGTCCCAGCTCTTTATGATCGCCGCCCTGGTGGTGGTCTATCTTTACAGTTTCAAAGCCCTGCCGGTGGAGCGCTCACCCATGCAGACCGAGTATGTCACCAACCTTATTTCCTTTCTGAATGTGGGGATGACGGGTTTTATCATCACCTCGCTGGCCGGCCGCTTTGTCTTTCCGGCAGTGGGGGCTGAAACCGCAGCCTTCTGGCTGATTCAGTCCTCGCCGCTTTCCGTGGGCCGTTTTCTCCTCTATAAGTTTCTTTTTTATCTGGCGCCATTTACCCTGCTCTCTCTGCTGCTTGTGGTCACCTCGGACGCTTTGCTTGCCATTTCCGGGCCCATGTGGTGGTTTTCCGTGACGGCAAGTCTTGTCATCTGCTGGACCGTGGTCGGGATGGCCGTCGGCTTCGGGGCGCTTTACGCCGATTTCAAGGCGGAAAACCGGGCCGCCGCCCTGGGCGGCATGGGGGCGCTTCTCTTTCTTTTCACGGCCATGACCGTGGTCTTTCTCATCATCGCCGGCGGCGCTTCCCCCATGTATCATTTCATGCGGCACTGGATGAGCGGGCGGGAGATTCATCTGGGAAACAAAATTACACTGCTGGCCTGGTTTGTCGGCTCTGTGGCGCTTGGCGGGCTCTCTGTGGGGTTTTTCTGGCGTAAAGGGTGCCGCAGCCTCACGGGCTGAGGTTCAGTTGGGTGAAAGGGCGCTGAGCCAGGCCAGGAATTTGTCTGCCGCCAAGGGTTTGCTGAAATAGTAGCCCTGCAGGATATCACAGCCAAGCTCCTTCAGGCGCTCGGCCGTCTCTTTGTTTTCCACCCCTTCGGCCACAACCTTCAGGCCCAGGTTGTGGGCTAGATCAATGGTTGCCTGCACGATGGCCGCGTCGTTTTCATCGACCAGCATGTCAAGCACAAAGGATTTGTCTATTTTTACCTCGCTGGCCGGCATTCTCTTGAGATAGGCCAGGGAGGAATAGCCGGTGCCGAAATCGTCGATGGAGATGCGGATGCCCATTTTGTCAAGCCGGGTCAGAATCTCCAGTGCCCTTTCCGGATCCTTGATAATGGAGCCCTCGGTGATCTCAAAGGTAATGTAATGTGGGGGCAGACTGCAGGAGGCCAGGGTGCCGGTGATGACGTCCGGCAGTTCCGTATCCAGCAGGGTGGAGGGGCTGAGGTTGATGGCAATACCCAGTTTCAGATGCGCTCTGTGCCACGTGACCGCCTGCTCAATGGCGTGTTTCAGCACCCAGATGGAAAGCGGTTTGATCAGGCCGGTGCGTTCCGCCAGGGGAATAAACTCGTCCGGCGGCATGAAGCCGTGCTGGGGATGCTGCCAGCGCACCAGTGCCTCAACTCCGCAGACGATGTTGGAATTGATGTTGATTTTCGGCTGAAAGTGCAGCAGCAGCTCGTCGTTGTCAATGGCCTGGCGCAGTTCACCCATCAGGGTCAGGCGATGGGGACTGTGTTTGTCGAGACCGGTTGAGTATATGGTCGATCCCTGCTGGTTCTGTTTGGCGGCGTACATCGCCACATCCGCCCGCTGCATGATGGTGTCAACATCCCTGCCGTGGTCAGGAAAGACGGCTATGCCGATGCTGGCCTGTACTTCAAGTTTGAGAGATTCGAGCATGAAGGGGGAGAGAAAGGCGTTCTGGATTTTTTTGAGCACGATGTGCACATCGCTGCTTTCCTTGATCATTGGCAGGAGAATGGCGAACTCATCGCCGCCGAGCCGCGACAGGGTGTCCGAACCGCGCATAACCCCCCTGAGCCGCATGGCCACATGTTTCAGCAACCGGTCGCCGCTGTAATGTCCCAGGGTGTCATTGACCTCTTTGAAACGGTCCAGGTCCAGGATGAACAGGGCCAGTTTCCTGTCTTCCCGCAGGGCAACATGGATGGCCTGTTCCAGACGGTCCCGCAGCAGCACCCGGTTGGGCAGATCGGTGAGCTGGTCATGGGTGGCATCATGCATGGCCTGGTATTCCAGGGCTGCGGTCTGAGTGCGCAGTTCATTGGTCTGGTCCAGGACCATGGTGGTCGCCTCATAGGCCATGATGGAGCTGACATACTGGCCCCAGAAGGCGAAGATGAACGGCATGGCATCGAGTATCCACAGGGTGGGGTTGGTTTTCTGCACCTGCAGGATGCCGACGGACGTTATTTCACCGAACTGCAGATAGCAGTTGAGCAGGGTGGCGGTGACAATGGCGCCAAAGGCGATGATCACCCCGTACACCGCGTATTTGGTGACCCGGGTCTTCATGATTTTGACGTTTGTTTTGAGGCTCTGGCCTATTCTGTCCATGGGAAGTTCTTACTGTCTTAAGTGTATTGGAAATAACGATTTGAGCCGTTGGAAAGAACCGTAACATCCCGCTACAGTGGACCGGCATAAGTGGCTGTAACGAAATGGCTGGAAATGTCATTTTAATTTCGTAACAGCCCCTAAATTATTGGGGAAAAGAAAAAAGAAGTCAAAACAAAATCTGATTACACCCATTTTCAGCCAGTTAGGAAGAGCATTCTCTCTACCGGGAAATTAAGCATAAAGTTGACAGTTTACGGTTGGCAGTTGAAGGAAATCAGTTTGTCGGATTTTGATATTCGTAGACCGTAAACCGGCAACTGTAAACTCATCGAAATTGCAACACAAAAAAGAGACAAGTGCGGTTCAGGCAAGGTCGAATTTGACCAGCACACCCTCAAGGCCGCCGGTCAGCAGAGGTTTTTGCCAGGCGGGACGCAGGGCGAGTTCTTTCAGCAGTTCCGGTCTGCCGAGATAGAGATACGCCGCTGTGCAGTGCTTCTGCTTTTTCAGGAAGTCCCCCAGTTCCCGCATGAATCGCTCGGCTCCCTCGTTTTGTTTTAAGCGGAGGCCGTAGGGCGGGTTGGTGATGATGATTGACTCCCTGGTCGGAGAACTCTCCTGGTATCTTTTGTTCTTGATGATGATTTTGTCGCCGTGGGGCAGCATGCGGCAGTTGTGCAGGGCAGCCTTAACCGCCTCAGCAGAGGCGTCGCTGCCTGACAGCAGTCCGCCGGGCAGTCGCGTTATGAGGTTGTTTGCCTCGGTCCTGACCTGGTTCCATAGTGTTTTGTCGTATTCCGGCATCATCTCAAACCCGAACTTTTTGCGCAGATAGGCGGCGGGGATTTGGCAGCAGTGCATCAGCGCCTCGGTAAGGATGGTGCCTGAACCGCACATGGGATCAATAAGGGGAGTGACGCCGTCCCAGTTGCTCAAGCGGATGATGGCGGCTGCCACGGTTTCCTGCATGGGCGCCTCGACGCTCATCTGCCGGTATCCCCTGCGGTGCAGTGAGCCGCCGGAGGTGTCCAGGCTGATGATGGCACGGTTGCGTTCAATGCGCAGGTGAAACCAGAGGTCCGGGTTTTCCGTGTCAACGTCCGGCCGGATGCCTGTCAGGTCCCGGAAATGGTCGACAATGGCGTCCTTCAGGCAGAGAGCGGCATACTGGGAATGCTTGATGCTGCTGCCCGTGACCGAGGCGTTGATGGCAAAGGTGTTTTTTTCGGAAAGCAGCTCGTTCCAATCGATCTTCCTCGCCGTTTTGTAGAGATACTTAGTGCTGTGGCAGTCAAAGGTCAGCAGCGGGGCCAGGATTCTCGTGCAGAGACGGGACATGTAGTTGGCCCGGTAGAGGTCGGCCGGGTCGGCATCAAAATAAATGCCCATGAACATTGGTTTAACATCTTGGCAGCCAAGGTTTGCCAGTTCTTCGGCTCCGTACTGTTCAAGTCCCCGGGCAATTTGGGCAAAATATCTGTTTGTCTTCTGATAGGTAAACATGGGCGGCAAGAATATCCAGGGGAAAGGTTGTTAGGGCTAGCGTTCTGTAGTCTTTTTTTTGCTGGTGAGAAAATTCAGGCTCTCCTCGTCGTGCAGCTTGTAGGCGCGATCGAGGAGCTTGTTCAGTTCATTAACAATTTGGGCGAGCGGCGGCAGGGCCTTGATGACCGGCAGATAGTTTTCAATGGGCAGCAGCGGCGCGATGGCCATCTTTTTTTCCAGACTCTCGGCCATGCCGATCTCCATGCCGCCCTCCATGCCGTCCATCTTGTGGTTACTGCCCAGGTTGCTGAGAAAGCCCATGATGCTGCCCAGATCATTCTGCTGGTAGAAGACTTCGATCTCCTCGGCAATGTTTTCATTGGCCTTTTTCAGTTCGGCAAATTTCTGTCGGTACTGTTCGCTATGCAGTTCAAGGCGCTCATAACAGTCTTTGGCCAGATGGTGAAACCTGCCGGATCTGGTCAGCCCGTGCACTTTAATGCCCTCGAAAACCCTGTTCCTGATGGTGGTCGACCGGATGAAATGGGGATCATAGAACTGTTTCTTGTCAATGCCTGTCAGGGAAAGAAAGGAATCAATGAGCTCTTCGTCCTTTAAGATAATATAGAGGCGTATCAGGTCGAAACTGATGCGTTTCTCCAGAATAAAGGAATGGATTCTGATCTCCTTTTCCAGATCGAGCTTGTCCTGTTCGATGAGCTTGCGGAAACCGAAATAGCGATCAGCAATATCCTTTTTGATCTCATAGGCGATGACATCGGTGATATCCGGTTTCATCGTCCAGTCTCAACAGAAGGTGACAATGTTGAAGCCCTTTTCCTCCGACCAGGGGCGGCTTGCCGCAAAACCGGCAATCTCGAAGAGAATAACTTCGAGCAGCAGATAGGTCTTACTCCCCTTGCGCAGGCAGCCGGTGATGGTGTCGCCGTGGTGTCCCATGGCGGCATGCAGGTGAATCCGGGGTTCGTCGTTTTCATCCCAATAAATGCTGCCGCTGCCCAGGGTCTCCCTGGCGTTCCTCACTTCCTGCCAGACCGGTTCCGGCGGCATGACCGGTTCCCTGGGGCCGGTGACCACGTCTGCTTCCCGCAGTCCGCCGATGACATGGAACCAGCCGTTGCGGATGTTTTCCTTTTTGATCAGTTCCGTCAGGCCCCCAAGAAAGTCGTCGCCATCGTCAAAACGGATGGAAAAGACCCTGGCCACGGTGCCGGTGCGGTAATCCATAAATGATCTCCTTAGGGCCTGTTCAAATCTAACATGATCATCTTGCATCTCATCTATGAGCCATCTTTGGCCGCAGCTCAATCGCGAAATCCTCGACGTAGCACTGTTACGCTTGCGGTTTTGCTCAATCG
This sequence comes from Pseudomonadota bacterium, assembly GCA_018897105.1. Lineage (GTDB taxonomy): Bacteria > Desulfobacterota > Desulfobulbia > Desulfobulbales > SURF-16 > SURF-16. The sequence continues at coordinate 25,442 of JAHILF010000040.1, read as the reverse complement.
CCGCAACCAAATCTGACCCAAATCTGAGCGCAATTTTGACCATGCTATTTTTGAGCAGGCCCTTATTGTGTATTCCAGCGTTGCCTTTCTGCCGCGGCCTTCAGCAGGCGGAAGATCTCTTTGCTCAGAGCAGCCTTGCGGCTGCGGGTATAGCGCCAGGCGGAGACGCGGATAGCGTCCAGGTCCAGTTCGGGAAAGAGTTCGGCGGCGGACTCAAGGGCCGGGCTGTGCCACTGGCGGTCAAGCTCCTCCTGGACCGCCAAGGCATCCCGAGCAGCGGCAATGGCGTCATTGATAATGTTGTCGCGCAGATTTTCCAGTTCGTGGAATTCCTTTTTCTGCTGCAGGTGCGATCCTTTTTTCTCGGTCAGAAAATCAAACAGCGGCCCAGGGTCAATTTCGCGCAGATTCTTGGTAAGGTATTTTATCTGCCTCTTTCTGGCCCCGGCTTTCAGGTCTCGGGCCGTTATGATTTCTTTTTTGAGGAAGTCCTCGCAGGGCAGTTTTTTGATCTCCTGGAGTGAGAGGTCCACCAGTTCCGTGGCCAGTTCTTCGATGTTCTTGGCACGTCGTTTTTTTTCCGATTTCGACAGGGAATATTCCATTATTTTAGTTGCCATCTCTCTTTGGGCTACGGTAGTATAGAAAGCTTAAGGTTTAATCTCCAATGTAACCTTAAAGTGGCTGAGGAAGCAAAGATTTATTTTCTCTTGAGAAAAGGAACCAAGTATGACTGCGCGAAAATTTACCGTCACCCAACCTACCCAGATCCGGTTCGGCGTTGGCGCTATTAATGATCTGGCCCTGGCCGTCCAGGACCTGGGCGGCAAAAAGGTATTGCTCGTTGTTGACCCGAATCTCAAAGGCGTGGGCCTGCTTGGCAGCATAACCGGGCCGCTTGACAACGCTGGTGTTAAATATGAGATTTTTGATCACGTTGATCCGGAGCCGGGGCTGAAGCTGGCGGATGAGGGAACAGCCCTTGCCGCCAAAACCGGGTGTGACTGTGTCATCGGCGCCGGCGGCGGGTCAGCCATGGATGTGGCCAAGGCCATCAGCATTCTGCTCACCAACGGCGGCAAGGCGGAAGATTATCTGGGACTTGGCAAGATCAAGAAACCAGGCGTGCCCAAGATCATGGTGCCCACTACCGCCGGCACCGGGGCGGAAGTAACCTTCACCGCTGTTTTCATCAACGAGAAAACCAAAAGCAAGGGCGGCATGAACGGCGATCCTCTTTATCCGGATATTGCCGTGCTGGACCCGGCCCTCACCCTCACCCTACCCCGGCAGGTGACCGCGGCCCCGGGAATCGACGCCTTCACCCATGCCCTGGAGGCCTTTGTCTCCACCCAGGCCCATACCATCTCCGATATGTACGCCCTGGAGGCCATATCTCTGATCAGCGGCAATCTGGCCATGGCCTATGCAAACGGCGGAAATCTGCAGGCACGCACCGCCATGCTTATGGGCAGTCTGCTGGGCGGCAAGGCCCTGGCCACCGCCGGCGTGGGGCTGGTCCATGCCATGGCCTACCCCTTGGGCGGCATGTTCAATATCCCCCATGGCCTGGCCAATGCGGTGCTGCTGCCCTTTGTGGTTGATTACAACATCATCGGCAATCCTGAAAAGTATGCCCGCGTTGCCGCTGTCATGGGCTACGATGTCGATGATCTGCCCCTGCGTGAGGCGGGCCAGGTAGCTGTTGAGGCGGTGTATGATCTCAACGGCGATGTGGAGATTCCCCGGAGCCTTGACGAACTCGGCATCCCGGCCGACCAGATTCCCGAGATGGCCAGGATCGCCCTGACCGTCACCCGGCCGGTGGAGAACAATCCCCGCCAGCCGAGCCTGGAGGATGTGATCAGGGTCTATGAGATTGCCCATAAAGGTTGGTAGAAGAGCGGTCTTGCTGGTCCAACTGGTCCAATTAGTCCAGGGTGTAGGAGCGGGCCATGCCCGCGATAGCGGCGTTCGCAATGCCAATGGTCGCGGGCATGGCCCGCTCCTACCGTAGCGAGACAGACCAACAAGACTAATAAGACCAGTAGGGCCAGCAAGACTAGTAAGACTAGTTTGACTAACCGACCAGTCGGACCAATAAGACCAGTAAGACCAATAGGAGAAAAGCATGCCAGGTTTTGAGGTTTTTGGAGAGGAAGAGAAAAAAGAGATTCTGGAGGTGCTGGATACCGGCGTCCTCTTTCGTTATGAGTTTCCCGAGCAGCGGCGCGGGGTTTACAAGGTCCGCACTTTTGAAGAAAATTTCGCCCGCTACTGCGGAGTGGGACATGCCCAGGCCGTCACCTCCGGCACGTCGGCCCTGAAGGTTGCCCTGACCGCGCTTGGCGTGGGTCCGGGTGACGAGGTGATCACCCAGTGTTTCACCTTTGTCGCCACCTGGGAGGCGATCTTTGACGTGGGTGCGGTGCCGGTCTTTGCCGAGGTGGACGAAACACTGAACATGGACCCGGGTGATCTGGAGAAAAAGATCACCAGCCGGACCAAGTGCATCATCCCGGTGCACATGCTGGGAGCCCAGGCCCGCATCAAAGAGATCAAGGCCATTGCCGACAAACACAACATCCCGGTGCTGGAAGACACGGCCCAGGCCGCAGGCGGGTCGCTTGCCGGCAAACGGCTGGGGACATTCGGGGCCTGCGGCACCTTTTCCTTTGACGCGGTGAAAACCATGACCACCGGTGAAGGCGGCATGATCATCACCGATGATGAAAAGCTGTGGCGTGACATGTCCGAATACCATGATCACGGCCATGACCATGTGCCGAATCCGGGCACCCGGGGCGGCGAGGGCCGCAATTTTATCGGCTTCAACTTCCGCATGATGGAGCTGCAGGGTGCCATCGGCATTGCCCAGCTGGCCAAGCTGGACGACATGATCAGCCGGCAGAAAAAGAACAAGGCGGCACTGAAGGAGGCCATCGCCAAAATAAAGGGCGTGACCTTTCGCACCATTCTTGATGAGCAGGGTGATACCGCGACCTTTATCGGCTTTTTCCTGCCGGATGGCGCCAAGGCCAAGGCGGTGAATGCCGTGCTGGCTGAAAACGGCGCTGGCGCCATTGCCTTTGGCTCCAACACCTGGCATTTTTATCCCAAGTGGGAGCATCTGCTGGCCGGCTCCACCCTGGTCAAGTCAGGCTGGCCCTTTGCCGGCCCTGACGGCAAGCGTCGGGTGGTCTATGACAGGGACGCCCTGCCTGCCTCCGCCGCCCTGATGGACCGGCTGCTGGTGTATCAGGTGCCGGTGAAACTGTCGGAGGCGCAGCTGGCCCAGATGGTAGCCGCCCTGGATAAAGCGGCGCAGATCTGAGGGAATGTTCCAGCGTTTAAGCGTTCCAGCGTTTAAACGTTTGATCGCTTAAACGTTTAAACGTTTCACCTGGGCAGGTAGATGTCAAACCGGCTGTTTTTGCCGTTAATGACGAAGGCAGGTTTTCTGTCGTCCAGGGTGGGCGCCCCCTGGGGTCGTTTGACCACCACGCGGGCCACTTTCTGGCCCAGGGCCCAGTCAAGCAGTTGCGAGGCGTCGCTGTCGTCGCCCACCAGGGCGCGGACCAGGCGCATCTCCTTTTTGACCAGGGCGCTTTTACTGCGGTGCGGGTACATGGGGTCCAGATAAATGACATCCGGAGACGGGGCAAGGTGGTCCAGGGTCAGGCAGTCGGCATGGATGATCTGCATGCGGGCAACAATGGCTGCCAGTTCCGGGTCCCGGACCGTCCGCGCCAGACCGTCTTCCAGTAAGGCGGCGATAATGGCTGAACGTTCCACCAGCAGCACCCGGCAGCCGAGGCTGGCCAGGATGAAGCTGTCCCGGCCGAGCCCGGCGGTGGCGTCAAGCACCGAGGGGCAGCGGTTGGCCTTGAGCCCCACCGCCCGGGCCAGGGCCTCTTTTCTGCCGCCGCCGAATTGTCTTCTGTAGCGCAGGGTGCCACTGGTGAAATCGACAAAAACCGGACCTGGGGTCCGGGCGCCGCTCTGTCGCAGCTCCAACCTGTCGCCGGTCACGGCCAGCAGGAAATCGCAGTTATCTTTCTCCGCCAGGACAGGGATTGCCAGCCGGGCTGCCAGCAGCTCTGCCTGGTCTTTTTTCTGGTCGTCCTCGCAGATCAGGGCGATTCTGGCGGCTGTATCAGGCATAGGCTCTGGCTGTTTGCGCTGGCATGAAATGGTTGCATCGTCAATACAGATTAAACGAATGTGAATAGAAGATTATGGATTTACAACATAAACTGGAACCCAAAGTGGTGGCCATTATCCCGGCCCGCTATTACTCTAATCGGTTTGAGGGAAAACCTTTAGCGAAAATTAAAGGCAAACCGATGATTCAGCATGTCTATGAGCGTGCCATGGCGGCGCCTATCCTTTCCCGGGTGGCGGTGGCCACCGATGACGAGCGCATTGCCGACTGTATCCGCGGGTTTGGCGGCGAGGTCGTCATGACCCGTCCGGATCATGCCTCGGGCACCGACAGACTGGCGGAGGCCGCATCCCTCATGGATGTGCCGGAGCAGGATGTGGTGGTGAACATCCAGGGGGATCAGCCCCTTTTCCCGGTGGAGGTTGTCGAGCAGGTGGCGCGGCCCCTGCTCGATGATCCGGCCCTGCCCATGGCCACTCTGATCTACCAGATCATTCGCAAGGAGGAGATCGATGATCCCAACCATGTCAAAACGGTCTTTGACCGCAACGGCATGGCGCTTTATTTTTCCCGGGCATCCATTCCCTATCAGCGGGATCCCGAGCACCCGCCGCCACCGACCTATTATAAACACCTGGGCTTTTATGCCTACCGAAAGGGCTTTCTGCTCACCTTTGTCAGTCTGCCGGAAGGGGAGTGGGAGCGTTTTGAAAAGCTTGAGCAGCTCAGGGCCCTGGAATACGGTTACCGGATCAAGGTGGTGCTGACGGAACACGATTCCATTGAGGTGGACACGCCCAGGGATCTTGCTCGGGTGGAGGAGATGTTAAAAAACGTGTAAATGATCAAACGTTCCAACGATCAAACGTTCCAACGTGTAAACGTTCAAACGATCCAACGCTTAAACGTTTAAACGCTATCACGTTGGAATGCTATCACGCTTAAACGATATAACTTACAAGGAAATGATAATGCGTAATAAAGTAACGATTATAGGTGCGGGAAATGTAGGGGCCACGGCGGCGCATTGGGCTGCCAGTCGCCGTCTTGGTGATATTGTGCTGCTTGATGTGGTGGAGGGCGTGCCCCAGGGCAAGGCCCTTGATCTGCTGCAGGCCGGGCCGGTTGACGGTTTTTCCGGACGCATCACCGGCAGCAATGATTATGCCGATTCCGCCGGTTCCGATGTGGTCATCATCACCGCGGGTCTCGCCCGCAAGCCGGGTATGTCCCGGGATGATCTGCTGGCCAAGAACGTGGCCATTGTCAAAACATGCGCCGAGAACGCGGCCAAGCATTCGCCCAACGCCGTACTCATCGTGGTGACCAACCCCATAGACGCCATGGTCTATACCGCCTTCAAGGTCTCGGGTTTCCCCAAAAACAGGGTGGTGGGCATGGCCGGCGTGCTGGATTCCGCCCGTTACCGCACCTTCCTGGCCGAGGCGCTGGGGGTCGCCCCCCGGGATGTCAATGCCATGGTCATGGGTATCCACGGCGACAACATGCTGCCCCTGGTCCGGCTGGCCAATGTGGCCGGCATCCCGGTCACCGACCTGCTTGACCAGGACAAACTGGACGCCATTGTTACACGCACCCAGCATGGCGGCGCCGAGATCGTCAATCATCTGAAAACCGGCTCCGCCTTTTATACGCCGGGTCTGGCTGCCGTGGAAATGGCCGAGGCCATTTTGACCGACAGCAAGCGGGTGCTGCCCTGCGCCGCCTATGTGGAAGGTGAGTTCGGTTTCTCCGGCTGTTTTCTCGGCGTGCCGGTTGTCCTGGGTTCCGGCGGGGTGGAAAGGATTGTGGAATTTGCCCTGACCGACGAGGAAAAGAAGGCCCTGGCCGAGTCCGAGGTTGCCGTGCGTAAACAGATGGCAGCCACCGGCCTGTAACATCACCTGCGGTGAACAAATCCTGTTCATCGATTCTTGAGTAAACATTTGTCCTGCGGGGCGCTGAGGGCTCAGATTCATCTGCAGCCCCTCAGTGCCTTTGGATCAGGCACACCTTGCTGTAATTATGGTTCAATTAGTGGAAGATCCTGTATCGATACGTGTTAATCAGCTGGAAAGGAACAGGATTTTTCCTCTGGATCTTATCCCGCGCCGCAATCTGGTAGAAAAGCTCATCGAGCTGGTGCTGGTCGGCCCGCCTCCTGCGCCGTCCCATATCACCGCCTCCCTGGAAGATATGGTGACCACCCTGTGCAATGTTGATACGTCTAAGCTTCGGGTGGTGGTGCTTGGAGGGGGTAGCGGTCTGTCCACGGTGATCGGCGGTGACAGCCGCCATGCGGGCTGGCCTGCTGACCCGTTCCAGGGTATGAAACGGCTCTTTCCCCATACCACCTCAATTGTCTGCGTCACTGATGACGGCGGCTCCACCGGCGAACTTCTCAAGGATCTGCCTATCATTGCCCTGGGGGATATCCGCCATGTGCTGCTCTCTTCCATCAGCCGCAAGATTCTCTCCGAAACCTACCGGCTGACCGGCGAAGAGTCCCGCCAGACCGCGGAGATCCTGCACAGTCTTTTTAATGTCCGCTTCGATAAACGTCCGGACTCGGTCAATGAACTGCTGGCTGGCTGCCTGTCACTTTCCGGTCTGCCGATCAAAATGGCCGGGGAGCTTTTTGTGCTGCTGGACTCGTTGTTTAGCGATCTGCGTTTGCTGCAGCTGCTGGAGAGGCCGCACTGCCTAGGCAATCTGCTGCTGGCCGCGGCGATTTACCAGGGCATCCCCGTTGGCATTACTGTGTCGTCTGCGGATCTGCTGGACGGCATTAACCGCCTGGCCAAATTGATCGGCGTACGTGAGGGAGGTGTGCTGCCCTCTACCACCACGCCGGCCCATCTGCGGGTGCTTTATAGTAACGGGGTGGTAGTCAGCGGGGAAAACAAGACCGCCACGGCCAGGCGCAATACCGCAATCGACCGGGTTTTTGTCGAATTTGTCGATGAGCCGGCTGTCCCTCCCGAGGTCATTGACGCCATTATCGGAGCTGATATCATTGTTTTTGCCCCGGGCAGTCTCTATACGAGTATTGTTCCGATTCTGCAAGTGCCGGGACTGGCCCAGGCGGTGCGGGAAAATGAACATGCCCTGAAGATTCTGGTGGCCAATCTTTGGATCCAGAAAGGGGAAACCGATTTGGTGCTGGAAGATCCGCGCCGGCGTTTCTATGTTTCCGATCTGATCAACGCCTATCACCGCAACATACCCGGCGGGGTGGCCGATCTTTTTGAACAGGTGATGCTGGTCGGTCTGCAGGATATTCCCGGCAATATTCTGCAGAGTTATGCGGTGGAGGATAAGGTGCCCATCTATCTGGACCGGGGCAAGGTCTGGCAGATGGGGTTTGCTCCGGTGGAGGCGCGGATTTTTTCGGAAGCGGAGCTTAAAGAACGAAAGGTGCGGCATGACCCAACTTCCCTGGCCAAGGCGATCAAAATCATCTGGGCGGTACGGGATAACATCCCCCGGGAGGTCAAGGCGAAATTGCCGGCAGCCTACCGGATCAAACATTCCTGCCGCAAAGACCATCTGACCCTGGACCGGCGTAGAAATCTCTTTGTCCGCCGTCTGCAGAGCTGGGACCTTGACCGCAAGATCAGAAATCAGCTGGAGGATATCCTCTGGCGGCATACCGATATCCTCCTGGAGCATGTTGATCATGTCAAAGGCCTTCTGTTGGTAAAAAAAGAGCAGTGGCAGCGCAGCATGCGCTGGGACAGTGTCTTTTCCTATTATGATCCGGCTGACTGCCTGATCAAGGTCAGGGAGGATATCCTTCCTGAGCGATCGGTGTTCGAGTGTGCCGTGCTGGTTGCCCTGGGGCAGTCGCTGCTAGGCAACTATGCGGCCGGCAAGGAAGTGCTGGCGGTCGAGCAGGATGGCCTTGTGCTGGGCAAGGTGTACCGGCTTACTCTTACGCCGGAGCAGACGCGGCGCTGCTATTTTTCCCCGGCTGAATTGGCCCGCTTTCTGCAAATGGTGCGCATGAACCCGGCTGCAGACAATCAGCTGCTCTATACCCGGCTGATCAGCGGCTCGGAAGGGTTCACCCCGCCGGGCATGCTGATGGGACTGATCTATGCCTGGTATCTGGACAGCCGCTATGTCTCCAATATCGAATACAAGATGGCCATCACCAGCATTCCCATGACCGGCATGGTCAGGGAACAGGTGCGCATGCTGAATCGCCGCATGGATACCATTGATTTCTTCCGCAAGGTGGTTTTCCGCCATACCTCCCCGGTCTTTGAGGAACAGCTGGTGATGGTCGATGAAACTCTGTGAGTGGGTGGAGGCAAATGATGATGCCCGGCTGCTGGTTCTTATCGAAACCGAGGACGGGCAGTGCGCCCGGCTCCTGTGCCGGGAGCTGCAGGAAATGGGCGAGATCAACTGCTCTGAGCAGCAGGGCGGCGCCTGGCAGCTCGGTTTGCTGGCCCAATGCGGCGTAAAGTTTGATGTCTGCCTCACTGCCGTCCAGGAAAAACTGGATTCGGTAAACAGCAGGTGGGAATCCGCCCCGGCGGAACTGGTGGAGACCAGACTGGTCAGTGGATCGACAGCTTCTTTAGCTGCCGCGCCTGTTACCATCGGCTCTTTCACCCTGGTCAGCCAGACCAAAAAAGAATGCCGTTCCCATGAAATCCGCTTTGATGGCGGCAAGGCTTTTGGCTCCGGCAGTCATCCCAGCACCCGGCTGGCTGTGTCGCTGCTTGAAGCGGCAGCAGATCAGCTGCTGCCGGTCGCTGTGCTCGATGTGGGCTGCGGCTCCGGGGTATTGTCCCTGATCAGCGCCCGGCTTGGTTCCCGGCGCACGGTGGGGGTGGATATCTGTTCTGATTCCCTTGCTGTGGCCCGGTACAATGTGGAGCAGAACAACCTATGTGACCGCATCACCATCATCGATACACCGGTGCAGGACATTGCCGGCCCCTTTGATCTCATTATGGCCAACCTCACCCTGTCGGTCCTCTATCGGCTGCAGGCAGATTTTCGGCGTCTCTGCCGGTTCGGCGGTTTTCTCATTGTCTCCGGCCTGCAGGGCCAACAACCGGAAGACGTGCTGCCCCGCCTGCAGGAGAGCGGCTGGCAGCTTGAGAAACGCGTCTGTGAAGGCAAGTGGCAGGCTATGCTGTTGCGCCGCCTCTCTCTCAACAACGCCGGCAATTCCCGTCTTGCATAAGTTTCTCCATCTGGCGTCCCATCCCATTATCGGGACCGGATAAAAAGGATTGCTCGCCGGGTGGTGGCACGGCGGCGGTGCATGATGGTCTCTCTGTTGCACCATCAATAAGGAGGAAACCATATGATCGATATCAGCGTACCCGGTTTTGGGGAACTGCACTTCAGCCATCTTGTGCTTGATTTCAACGGCACCCTGGCAGGTGACGGCCTCCTGATCGACGGGGTGGAGAAGCGGCTTGCCCGGCTTGCCGCCCAGCTCCGCATCCATATCGTCACGGCTGATACCTTCGGCAGTGTGCAACAGATGTTTGCCGATACCCCTTATACCGTCTTCATCCTGCCTGCCGGGGAAGAGGAGAAGAGCAAGGCCAGTTATGTACAGGAGCTTGGCGTACAAAGCTGTGTCTGTATCGGCAACGGCCGTAATGACCGGCTCATGCTCAAGGAGTCGGCTCTGGGCATCGCCGTGCAGCAGCAGGAGGGGTTGGCCCTTGAGGCATTGCTGGCCGCTGATCTCATCACCACCAGTATCATTGACGCCCTTGATCTGCTTATTCATCCGCTCCGTTTGACCGCCAGTCTGCGCAACTGACGAATTATCTGTTATTGCAAAATAATTTTCCGCATCCTCTGGATGCTGCTTGTCGGGCCATTCTCCCTTTTCCCAATGGCAACGGCACAGGCCGGCAATCCGTCTGCCGAGCCGTCGGTTCCCCAGGCCGCGGTTGCCGATTATACCGGGGAAGGATACCGCGGCACTGTGCCGCTTACCCCAGCTGAACAGCAGTGGCTTGCTGCTCATTCGCTCATCACCCTGGCCGTGGTCCATGGCATCGTTAAGAGCCGCCACGGGCATATCTCGGTCTACAGCGAGTTGGGCAAGGGGACCACATTCCATGTTTATCTGCCCTGTGTGGCCATGGAAACCTACGCGGCAGAAGCGGAAAACAAGGGAAGTGTACCCATGGGCCATGAGCGGATTCTCATGGTGGATGATGAAGAGCAAGTCATCAGCATTTTACGGCAGATACTTGAGGGACTCGGTTACACGGTGACCGCCTTGACCGGCAGTATCGCTACCTGGCAGGCCTTCAGCAGTCATCCCCAGGACTATGATCTGGTCATCACCGATATGACCATGCCCGATATGACCGGCACGGAACTGGCGCTGAAAATTCTCCGCCTCAGACCGGACATGCCCATTGTGCTGTGCACCGGTTTCAACGAACAGATCAGTGAGGAAAAGGCAAAATCGTTGGGGATCAGGGCCTATATCACTAAACCCGTTCTCAGAAACGATTTTGCCGTGGTGGTCAGAAGGACGCTGGACGAGGCCTAGAGCTTTTTGAGGATCTCCGTTGCCGCCTTCCGGCCGGAAAGCAGCATGCCGCCGAAGACCGGTCCCATGCGATAGCCCCCGCAGACCGTGTTGGCGGCCATGCCGCTGACAAACAGGCCGGGGTAAACCTCCCGGGTGTTCTCCACCGTCTGCATCTCGCCTTTTTCCGCATTCATCGATTTCTCGCCGACAATGCCGCCGGTTTGGGTATCGAGTTTCACCCCCATCTTGCGCACCAGCACCTCGGCGACATTGGCCGGATGGCCGGTGGAGTCAATGACAAATTTGCTGTGGATCACCAGGGGATCAACCGGCCAGCCCAGGGTGGCCACCGCCCCCCAGTTGAGCACCAGCCCGCCTACCCGGTCATCCTTGATGACCACATCCTCCATGGCCACCAGATTAAAGATGGTCAGACCGGCATCCATGGCCCGCTGGGTCAGGCTGCTGGCGAGATAAACCGCATCAACGGTGTAGTACCCCTCTGTAAAAATCCGGGCCGGGATATGGAATTCATCGAGCAGGGATTTGCCCGCCTCCTGCACAACCACTTCATTAAACATCATGCCGCCGGCCCAGACGCCGCCGCCTATGGAGAGTTTTTTCTCAAACAAGGCAACCTTGCGGCCGGCGCGGGCAAGATAACAGCCGGCCACCAGACCGGAGGGACCACCGCCGACAATGGCCACATCCAGCTCAAGGTTTGCCGTGAGTTTCCGGCAGTAGGTGTCGATAATGGCTTTTGAGATCTGTACTTCGTTTAACATGCGCACCTCCGTGAACGTTTCAAGTTGAGAGGTGGCGGCAGGGGACCTGAAAAAGAAAAAAAACCATTTCTGCACAGGAAATGACGTTGGTCTATCATTGTTAGGAAAATGCTCCCTCCGCCGGTACGATCCGGATCAGGTTCAAAGGGTATAATCTCAGGCCCCACAGGCCACCCCCGCGATATATGTCTACATAATGAAAAATGGCGGATGCTGTCAAGGGATTTTCCCGGCAAATGGCCGGGCGGCTCTGCCCATCCCGGCAGGCAGGTCTTTTGGATGATGATCCCAACAAATCATTGTGTTTTCCCTTGCAGGCTTTGTTTATTTGCGATATTGAATGAGGATTCATTTTTTTTGTCCACGATGCAAAAAGACCGATAAATGGCGGAGTAACAACTTCGCCATAAGGAGAAAGGACATGTCGGAATTGCTGCAGTTGCTGGGGTTTGGCCTGCTGGGCATAGGAGCCGGAGTGAGCTTTGTCGTCCAGCAGGCGCTGAACGCCAACCTGCGGACCTGCCTTGAATCGGCATCATGGGCGGCATTCATCAGCTATCTCGGGGGCACGCTGACCATGTTAATCGTGCTCCTGGTCATGCGAGAGTCGTGGCTGTCCGGTTCCTCGGTGGCCAGAAGCTCCTGGTGGTTGTGGACCGGCGGTTTTTTCGGGGCCATCTATATTGTGGTGGCCATTGCTCTGCTACCCAGGCTTGGCGCAGCAACCGTGGTGGCATTGATCGTCACCGGTCAGATGCTCGCCTCCCTGGCTTTTGACCACTTCGGCCTGTTGGGGCTTACCCAGCACCCGGTCAGTTTCCCGCGCCTTGCCGGAGCCCTGCTGCTCGTCGCCGGTGTGGTGCTGATTCGATTATGAGCGGGCGGGGCACCGGGGTAAAGGCCGGTAACAATATGCTCCCGGCGGTAAAAAAATCAAAAAAGAGGGGCATTCTCTTTTCCGTGCCGGATACCTTACCTGAAAGGTTGCCGATGAACAGGTTCCCTGTCTTAGGCCGCATAGGCAAAGCGACCTTGCTGGCAGTGCTTTTATTCGCTATCGCCTTCCTCGGCGTGAGCAGCTGTTGGCAACCGTTGGTGAACAGGAAGAGCACGGCAAAAGTTCTTGCCCCCTCGGATAAGAGCCTGGTTGCTGAGGGGATTACCGCCGAAGAATGCGTTGCCGGACGAAAAAGGGCATCAACACAGATAGAAACAGTCCGGATTACCGGTAAAAAGAAAGGTTTTCTCCGTCTTGGTTTCTGTAAGGTTCTCAGCTGCGAGGGGATGATTATTGATATTTATCCTCCGGTTACCGGCAGGATTCTGAACGGGGAATTTTTATCGCTGCCGGTGAGCGGGAAGAACAGTACCACAGGCACGGTTCTTTCTTTGGTGGATCAGCGGCAACAGGTGGGAGTGGCGGACCGGACATCAGGAGAGACTGATACCCGGCGGTCAGCATCTGATGATGGTGACTGGCAGGATTTTCTCGGCTGGAAACTGGCTTTATCCTGCGGTATTTCTCCACTTACCGTTAAGGGCCTGGAAATGAAGAACAGCATTTTACTGCGCCTGCATGACCAAGGGCGGATCATGCTCAGCCTGCAGAGTATGCGCGCAGATTTTGATCCACGGCGCAAAAGTATTGTGTTCGAGGATGCCGTGCGTGTTGTGTCCCCGGATGGGAAAATGCTTGAGACCAACAGGCTGGAGTGGCTCATGAAAAAAGGGGTCCTGCAAACCCGGCAATTTTACACATTTATCAATGATGGGCGGCAGCAACAGGGAACACGTTTTGTGACGGATCTTTATCTGAGACCGCTTGAACCTGCAGCTCCAGCAGAAATGAAGAGGAAAGAAACATGAGAAGTGAAAAGCGAAAAGGTATGACACTGTCCGGTTGGGTCTCTCTCGTTACCCTTGTCCTGATCGGCATGCTTGTCGTGGCAACCGGTAGAGCGCCGGCCGACGAGGACACAGCCAATACCCTGGTTGCCCAGGGGAGGGCCTATCTTGCCCAGCAGGATATCGTCAATGCCAATAGCTGTTTCCAAACCGCCGTGCTTGAGGATGCCACCAACCAAAACGCGAATATTTTTTATGCGGTAACCCGGCTGCTGGTTCTCGTCTATGATCCCGAATTCCAGCACATGCTTGATCAAAGCGGCGTCAGCCCCTTGGGAAGAAATATTTATGATTGGACTGCGGACTGGACAAGAGATGCGGATGGGGGACTTGTGCTGCCGGAGGGAACACCTGCCGGAGATGAGGTAACTGCTCTTTTTGTCAACCTTGTCGTGCCGGAGATCGAAGGAGCGCTGGCCAACCTCGCTGTCGTCGATCCATCATTTAATATCATGCTTGAGCCGGCCGAAATTCTCAGCGGTGAGCAGGTCGAGGTTGACTACGGTGACGTTTGTTTATATCGCTCCGTACTTTACGGCGCGAAATCGATGATCATGATCACCGACTCCTACAACCTCAATGTGGAACCAGCCGTGCTGCTGGAAAAAATCAAGGCCGGTATTTTTTCAATCAACACCGATCTCTTTGTCGCCTATAGCGATTTCCTCAAAGTGAAAACCCCGGACCAGCTTGCCCCTGCCAAAGAGGCGATTGACAACTCAATTGACAGTTATTTTGTCGCCTCCGCTGTTATTAGAGGCGAGGTTGATGATCAGCTCAATGATTTTGTCGCCTTTGATGCTGACAGCCTGCTCGACGAGGAAGAATTCAGAAATACCCTGGCTGATCTGCAGAGCTCCCTGACAGGTCCGGCAATGGTCGGTGGCGGTGAAGAAGATGATCCTTTACCGCTTGACCTGAGCAGGTTCTTTGATGATCCTTTCCATCTTCGCGATATGCTGCCAATCTTTGACGCAGAGAACAACCTGTTACTCTGCAGCCTCCCTGATCCCACTTTAAACGGAGTGCTGCCCGAATTCACCAATGATACCTGGAACAATATGCTGCAACTGCCCATTGCCGTAAACGGCACGGTTATCTGTCCGGAATGGACCGGCGGACCGATCATTATTGAAGGGTACAGCGATGCATGGTTTCTGCCATGGGACTTGGTGAACAGTACGACGATTGCCGAACCCGGTTATTATAGTGTTAATTTTGCCGCCGATTCGGATATCTGGCTTTTTGCTTACTGGGACCGGGATAATAACGGCTATTTCAGCACCGGTGATGTGGCGGCAAGCATGGATATGTATAATCCCGTTCATGTCCTCTCTGAAAGCTGCAGCTATGCGGATTTCTTGCCGTTTATTCTGTCCACGGAATGTGTCGGCGATATGGATGGCGATAATGACAAGGACGGTTCTGATCTGGCCGCCATTGCCGCATCTTTCGGCGCGTCCGCCTGTGTGGGGGATTGTTCCGGTGATTTCAACGGTGATCTGCAGGTGGACGGCCGTGACCTTTTCATCATGGGTGTGAGTATGCTGCAGCCTGTCTGCGAGGTCGGCTTATCTTTATGAGGCAGAAGGCGGCATTCTTGTTTGGGGCTGGGGAGGGCTGATATGATTACCGATAAGCTGGTTAATGCCCTGCTCGAGTCGGCCATGGCCTCTCTTGCCCTGCTGGAACGGCTGGAGGCCAGGTGGACGGCCAGGTCATCGGCAAGCTGCGGGGGGGGGGCTTCCGTTCCCTGCAGATGGCCGGTGAGCAGAAAAAGGCGCGGAATTGGCCGTGCAGATGGCGCTCGGGTCGTTTACCGAAAGCGCCGAGTATTTCCGCTCATTGATCGCCTCGCTGAGTAGCGAACTCAGTTTTGACCGCAAGCTCGAACGCCCCTCCAAGGTGGGCAAGATCCTGGGCTGGGGGAAATTTGCCGCAGGCTCTGTGCGGGATCTGCTCGGTCTCGGCCAGGGCCGGTTGAACAAAATGCTGTGGTATGAGATCGAACGGATCGACTGCGTCAACCTGCTCATCCCCTTGGAAATCGGACGCATCGCCTGCATGGCTGAACTTGACTTTGACGCCAAAACCGTCTCCCGCGATCTTGACCTGCTGCGCTCCACAGACTTTGACATGGATGCCGATCCTTTTCTTGAGAGAATCGTTGGGCTTGGCCCGCTCACGGCCCATGTCGCAGGCATGAAAAGCCGCGAGTTTGCCCGTCATTACGGCGCGGTGCTTCATTACAGCGACGTGCGCCCCAGGGGTGCCAGAGACGAGATGAAGGCATTCGTCATTGGGCGTTACGGCACCACGGTGAGTGACATCAAGAAGAACAATCCGGCAGGTTACCGGTCCATCTTCATGCAAGCTCCTTCTCCAGCCACATCACATCAAAATATCTCTCTTTTTGCGGCAGATATGGTGAAACCTGCCACACTCGCGAAAACCGTGTCGTTGGTGAAAGGCGATGCTGCCGGAGTTGAGTGAGGCAATGCCGGCCAGCATGATTTTGATGCTTGGTTTTCCCCTTCCTCTTCAAGATGCGCAAGCAGCCTGCTGCAGATCCCTTTGCCGGTATAGCGCGGCCTGATGAAACAGGTTATTTTCGCGGTATGGGCAAAGGTCGGCATAGGGTGTTGATGTCGTCAGGTCAGGGAGAGGGTTTTAGGGATAAGCAATAAAGCTACCGCTTCTTCTCCAATCATTGATTGGCACGACGCTAATATTTCTGTAATTTTTAAAACCGTTCTCGTTGTCGATGACAATACGGTACAATACCTGCTCTATGAGGCTTTATTCGAAGATGAGCTGCTGCAGGCCATGGCCGCGTTTGCCGAAGGCGGGCAAGAAGCTTTGAGGATGCTAAAGGACAAAAGGTTTGATTTTGTGATCACCGATTTTTAATATGCCGGGAATGAACGGCGATGAATTAGCAAAAAAGATACATGAAATGAACCCGGATCAGAAAATAATCTTATGCACCACGCACGACAGGCGTTCATTATCGGATTTTTATCCTCATGCTATAGCGTTGGAGCGCCGGGGCATCTTTAATGCCATAGTTAAAAAAGGAGACAACGGCGCTTTTGTTCGGGCTATAAGCGAAGTTTTGGCGTCAGGGGCATCATCGTCTATCTCAACCGTTAATTCCCGGGAAATCCATCAACAGGTAAGAGAATTGGAAACTTTGGCCTTAGGCCTGGCAGGTTGTTATAAAAATAATGATAACGCCGGGTTCATAGGGTTGATAGATAGATTATTGGTTAAAATAAGAAAAGATTGGAGGCCGGCGGGCGAAAAAGAAGGCGTCGAAGTAGGCGCGGCGGAAGGTGAGTATAGGTTTTGGGCGATATGCGCGAATACATTTGCTCCGACGGAAAATATAAATGCGCACAGAGACTCCTATAAAAAAGTAGACATAGTGGAAGCGGCCTCAAATCTGCTCGGCTGGTTCTCGGATAACGATGAAGATTTTGCGCAGGAAAGGGATGATTCCTTCGGCAGGTTTCTTGGGGTATTGTCCAACATCGCCCAGTTGTTAACTCGCGTGGCTTACGGCACGCATGTCTACGCTTCTAGCGATGAGGGCATGGAGTTGCTGGCATCCGGGTTGATAGAGTCGGTTCCCGCGCAATGGCCGCCTGCAGGACATGTTGATTTCAGTAAAGAATTCAGGCATGCCATCGTGGGGCGCTTTATGCAATTATCGCCTCAAGATGGAGGCTTAAGCTCTGAGGAGCGAGAAGCAGTTTACCAGGTTTCCGCGCCGGAAGTCTTTAATGGTGTTGATTGGCCTACGCAAGACAGGTTGCAGAAACTTGGTTTGCATAAGATGGAGAAATTTCTGGAAGATTTGGTGCGGGAATTAAACCTGTCTAAATCGGCTATGAAAAAAATCCGACAGGATATTATCAGCCACATTTTTTCCCTGGGGCCCTTGGTTTTGCGACACGGCATCAAGGGGTTGGCTGATGAATGCAGGGATTTTTCCGTCAAATCAAAAAAGAGAAAATCGACCGGAAAGGATGCTTCGGAAAAGAAAGGACGATTGCCGACTGTTTCTTTGGATGTCGTAGAGAAGGCCAAGGGTCATCCGGTTGAATCATTAAGCGAATTAACGGAGCTTAAAGAGAATGTGAGAGTGGTGTTAAGCCACCTAGTAGCCAAGTATCCGCGCGGAGGAAAATCAGTTTTGCTGCACTTGGAGGCTGTTTCAGGGCTTGCCAAGAGGCTGGCCGAAGCATATGGGTTTGATCGGAAAACGGTACTTATTTTTGAGATAACGGGCTTGATACATGACATCGGTAAATTACAAAGCGAAGAGATACAGGCGGTTCTTGTCTTTGGAGAGAATCTAAAAAAGCTAGATTTCACGCAACGGCAGTATCGATTCTGGGATAGGCATGAGATCATTTCGCTGAAGATGCTTACGAGTACACACGAGGATTGGGTGTGGCTGAATATTCCTCTGAGGAGTCATATATTTATGCTGGGCGTGGATAAATTTAGGGAGATCATGCCGGAGATAAGCCAATATTGCGAGTACTCAGAAGAAGAGCTGAAGATAATGGCTGCCTCTTTTCGCATATGCGATAGCTTTGCCAGTTGCACGGAGAAGGTGCATCCAAGCGATAATAAAATACAAAGTACGGAAAATATCCCGGCGTGGGTCAAGGATGCCAAAACAAGGCCAGGGCAGTGGGCGGAAGGAATGGATGAGGAATTTATTATACGTTTTTTTCAGAAAGAGTTTGCCGGCAAATTGGCTGGGAAGCGCGGATCGGGAAATCGGTGATAGGTGATAAGAAATCGCTTTTTCAGGGGTGGGGCGGGAAGGATGATTGGCCTCTGCTCACCCCCTTGCTGCTCAAAAAAACGCGCCCAAAACTTCCATTTTCCGGATACCAGCCTGGGTTCATGAACCATTACCCAAGAACCGGCCTTCATCCCTGCTGCAAATCTCAACAGTGACTCTTTGACCTTCCAAAAACACCCTTAAAAACCAGTTACTTTTCTTCGGAAAATTCTGATATGTTTCCAGATTCTGGTAGATTTGCGAATTCATGAAATTTTTCTTCCCCCCAAAATATCTTGACAGTCAAAGGTTCTAATTTTTACGTACGTCGAATTAGTTTCAATCTTTGAGAATTAACATCGATATTATAGGTAATTGCAAAGGAACAATCACGCCGAAATCGGCGGCACCGCTCAACTCGCCGGTCACAATGATGTTGCCTGAGCTATCGATAGCCACGGAATTTCCGACTTGGTCCGCGCTATGATAATGACGTTTCCGGCTTGGTCCGTTGCCATGACCAGACAGGTCTGATCAGATACATCACCGTATCTTTTGCTCCACTGGTGTTCCAATCCACTGGCCGGCAACGGCGGCAGAAACAATTTGAGTCCTCCTTCAAGCTATGAAGAAGACATTCAGGACAGATATTTACCCGAGTCTGCTGCTTCATGGAGTAAAGCGTTTCTGGAATTCTGCGGGGACATTTGCGATCTCTGCGTAATTGTGAAGAGGATAAAACTTAAGTGCAACAACCACCGAAATTTATAATTTTATGGACGTCCCCCTTTCCTCGCTGATCACCTGCACGAATTCCGGCTTCGCCTTATTGATGAGGTCAAAGTATTCCGTTACAGCGCTATTGGGCTGGGAGCAGGTCCCGGTCGAGGCAGCCAACTGCCGGTTGCCCTCGGTTGCCGGGCAAGCGCAGCCCTGAAGAACAGCAACGATCAACAGGGAAAACACCACTAAGATTTTGCCCGATACTTTACACCTATTCGCCATAATCTCTCCTCTCACGTTTGCGGCACGACGGTTTTCTTGGCTGCCGAAACGGGCTTTCCGGTTCGAAATAATTCCCCACGGATTTCGCCGAAGATCCATAAGGGATGAATCCTTTGGCAAAGCTCCGTTCTGTCCGTGGATGGCCTGATACGGCGATCCCGCGGTAATTTTCGTATCAGGCCAGATTTATCCTGCACCTTATCCCCCGATGCAGAACCGCCAACGTGTCAAATACATGCAGCAATACATATTCAATCATCCTCCCGGCCCGGAAAGTCAACCAGAAAAAGAAAAACGGCGAATAACTGAGGTTTAACAGATTGTTCGCCAGCCAGCTCGTAGACAAAGCAATGACGGGGGAAGCGGAAAGAAAAAATGAGGGACACCCATTAAAGGTACAGATTCTTGACCTGCGCGCGCCGGAGTGAACCCTATCATTTCGGGATGAAAAAGATATCATGCCGACTGGCAGCCAGTATCACTGTGCTGGTCTACCTATTTTTTCCAGAAACAAGGAATAATCTTTCCGTATAAATGAACACGTTACCATGATTGCGGAAACCAGAAAGTGCATCCACATATAACTACTTGAATTTATGCGCAATGATATATTGTTAGGGATTGCGTAGCTGGCATGCTTCTTGTTGTATAGGGATGCTGTTGGCAAAAAAATACAGGAATTGCCGGGTTGCGTGGGGAATTTCTTTTCCGGCGCTCATTGTATTCAATATTGATTGAGGTCCGAATGGCCTGCGATATTTTCAGCGCGTTGGTTGTTCGAAATGTTTCGATAACCATAAAGCCTTGACTGAGGAAAGAGAAATGAAGAAGAAACTGTGTTATATCGCTGTGCTGGCATCAATTATCGGTTGCGCGAGCCTGTCCCAGGCGTCAACGTACACCATGGATTTTGACGCGGCGGTCGCAAGAACGAGCGCCACCGGCATCTTTGATATCGATGCCTTTGCCGCAATCGACGCCGCCTCGCTTGATTTTGTCATTCGCGGTAAAACAACATCGGTTAATTCGCGGGGAGATTGGTGGTATTACGATCCCAATATCGATGTGTCCATAGCCGGCACCCAAGTGCTGGACAACTATCATCTCAGCGGTGATTTCACTGTGCTGCATTTTGATCTCACGGCTGCGGCACTTTCCTATATGGAGACGAACCAGTCACTGAATTTCCAGATTCTGGCCCAGGATGGCTACTGGTGGAGTGACCTGAGCCCCTGGGGCGGCTATACCAAAGCGCCCTTTTATCTGGATGGGGTCAGTTTGCAGGTAACGCCTTCCGCGGTGCCGATTCCGGGAACGGTTTTCCTCCTGGGTTCCGGTCTGGCCGGCCTGATCGGCGCTGGAAGGAGGCGCCGCAAGTAACCTCCTCGGCTTCCGGGAGAGATTCCGGGGCAGCTGCTTATCCATGCCGGATCGGCAGCTGCCCCGGGAATTTTGTGCATCCTCTGGACTGGCCGTCTTTTTACAGCAGTTTGGTAAAGAAGCGGGGCCACCTCGGTTCATAGTGGTGCAGCAGATCAAGTGAAATAACCACCGCCGAGGCCCGCCCCAGAATTGCACTGCGATCAACAAAGCCGAAGTAACGCGAGTCCGCACTGTTATCCCGGTTATCCCCCATCATGAAATAGTGGCCGTCCGGCACAGTCACACGTGCAAAGGATCGCATCGCCGGTTTGTCGAGAATTACCATGGTTTTGTGTTTGTGCCCGGTCAAATCCTCGATATATATTTTCTGCATGGCATCTCCGGAGGATGTCAATGACTCTGCGCCCTGCAGATCAGAAATGTCGTAGCTCAACTCCTTACCGTTTATCGAAACCCGATTATTACTCATCGCGACGACATCACCAGGGATACCCACGACACGCTTCACCAGGCATATGCCATCCGCAGGCGAATTGAAAACAACAATGTCTCCCCTTTTTGGATCATCCCAACTGGCGAAATGCCAGGTAGTGTAAGGGATTTTCAGGTCATAGGCCAGCTTATTGGTGAAGATCCGGTCTCCCTCGACAATGGTTGGTTTCATTGATCCGGTGGGTACCACGTACCAATCCGCTATGGCCGACTTAAATGATGTGGCGAGCAGCAGGGCAATAACCACACTGCCAATCCACCCCCGCGTGAATACCGCCAGGTACTCTTTCAAAGATTTATCCATTTGTTCCTCCGATTTTGCATAATGCCAAGTCAATGTCGTTAACTAAAGGCCGGGAGACAGATTTAATTTTCCCTCCGGACTGAGGGGGCTGAATTTTTTTCGCGGTTTTGCCGAAAACCATTCTGTCCCCAGCTTTGGCAGAGAGGAAAAAAATCGGTCCCCTCAGCCACTCGCGCTTAAGTGAATGACATTAAATGCCAAGTTTGGGCTAAACAGATAAAAGTTAGAGTAAAGCATGGATGAAAATGTTCACTGCGAATTTTTGCCGTAACCTCTTGCCGCCCTCGGAAATATGGTGCCGGTTCCTGGTGATGACAGGGCAAGTCATCACCAAACCCGGGCAAACTTGAATTGCCTGCCAGCTTACAGCTTGCCAGCTTTATTGCGAGCTGATAAACTAAAACGAATATTTTCGGGCAAATATGATTACAGTACAGAGAGAGTTATTGCATGTTTTCGAAAGCTTGAACAATGCAGTCAGATGATGAACAAGAAGCTCTAATGAAAAAGCGGCAATGGGATTTGCTCAAGTGATGAAATGGCGCATCAGGGATATCATCGATCTGGAATACTTTTTTTACCAGGATACTCTTTCTCAATCTGCAGAGAATAAGCACTCTCTGCATGAACGGGACCGCAAGATCTTCCTCGACTATGTCATGCCTGGTATCAAGGCAGATGAACCCCCTGACCGGCAATTCATCATCAAGACCTGGCTGAACCGGAGACGGGAGGAGGAAAAAACCCAGACCGCTGTTCTGCCAGGCGAGGGAGTTGAAAGTCTCCTAGCTTCATTGCGCTTTATTTTTCTGGTGGCAGGCCTGGTGCTCGGAGCAGCGTCAGGGGCGTCTTTTCTCACCTACACAGGCGACAGCCCGGTAAACGTCCTGGTCTATCTCTCTGTTTTTGTCCTTTCCCAACTGCTTCTGCTGCTGCTTCTGTTTGTTCTTTCCACCTACCGACTTTACAGGAGATCGCCTCTCACCTCTTCGCCGCTCTACACGCTTATCAGCAGAATCATGCTCAGGATGATGCTCTCGGCCAGAAACCGGGTTACGCAAAAAATGTCGGCCGCCCAGCGCCTTCAAGTGGAATCCGCCTTGGGCACTATCATCAGCAAAACCCGCACCTATGGTATACTTTTCTTCCTGCCGATCTTTATCCTGACCCAGCTTTTTGCCATTGGCTGCAACCTGGGCCTGCTTACCGCAACCTTATTCAAAGTGGTCACTGCCGACATCGCCTTTGGCTGGCAATCCACCATCCAACTAAGCCCCGCGGCAGTGCACTCCCTGGTGGAAAAAATCGCTTTACCCTGGTCCTGGGCCGTGCAGAATGATGCGGCCTTCCCCACCCTTGCCCAGATTGCAGGAAGCCGCATTATCCTTAAAGAGGGAATCTACCACCTGTCCACCCCGAATCTGGCTTCCTGGTGGCCTTTCCTCTGCCTTGCCGTCCTGGTTTACGGACTGCTGCCCCGACTGCTTCTTTTCCTGGGGGCCGCTTTTGCCCAGCGAAGATATCTCGGCTCGCTTGATTTCAGACAGGGAAGCTATGAACAGCTGCTGCAGCGCATGACCACCCCCCTGGTGATCACCCACGGTCAGATGACAGATCATGTGGGTGTTGCGGAAAAAAAACCCGGACCGGTGCCTCTGACTCACCTTCAACCCGCAGCGGACGGCAAGATCCATGGCAAGAATCTGCTGGTCATGATCCCGGACGAGATCTATGATGCCTGCAGGCGGGAAGAAATCCAGTCCGAGGTGAACAGGGAATCCATGTATGCCACTCAAGAAATCATCCGCATCAATGAGGATTATGAATCGGACAGGGACATGCTTGCCAACATGCAGAACCGTCCCGGCATGAAGCAAACAGATATCCTGATTATCCAGGAGGCCTGGCAGCCGCCCATCATGGAGTATATCGATTTTATCAAACAGCTGCGCCAGGCCGTGGGCCATGGCCCCAGTATCAGGATCGGGCTGATCGGCAAGCCCCGGCCGGACACTGTTTTCACCCCGGTGAAAGATGAAAACATGAAGATTTGGGCACAAAAAATCACCGCCATGGGCGATCCCGGCATCTATTCAGAAGGACTGGTAACCCATGCGAGCTGATACTGTTCCGGAATTCGCCATTGTCGGCCACCCCAATGAGGGGAAATCTTCCGTGCTTTCGACCCTGGCGGAGGATGACAGTGTGCGGATAAGCCCCACCCCCGGCGAGACCGTGGTGTGCCAAACGTTTCCCGTGATCATTGACGGCCGGGAGATCATCCGTTTTGTCGATACGCCGGGTTTCCAGCATCCCAGGGAGATATTGCACCAGTTGCAGGGCCTGCAGGCTGACACGGACAATATTATTACCGGCTTCAGAAAAAAGAACGCCGATAAGCCTGAGTTCAGGCAGGACATGGAACTTCTTCTCCCCCTTACTCAGGGCGCCGGGATTATTTATGTGGTGGACGGCTCCAGGCCGGTCCGCAGCGTCGACCGGGCGGAAATGGAGATCCTCCGGCTTACCGGCCTGCCCCGCATGGCCATTTTAAACAGCAAGGATCCTGACACCGATTACCTCGAGCAGTGGAAAGAGGAATTCCGCAAAACATTCAATGTTTTCCGCATGTTCAACGCCCACCGGGCCACCTATGCGGAACGCATCGCCCTGCTGGAGAGCCTGAAGTATATTGACCAGGACTGGCAGGCAACCCTGGATACGGTCATTGCCGCCTTCAAGAAAGACTGGGCCCAGCGCAATCTCTCCTGTGCCGGGATCATTACGGACATGCTGGCAGAATGCCTGTCTTATACACTTGTCAGAAATCTTTCGGACGCTGCTGATGAAGATCGCCTGAAGGTCGACATGCGGGCAGCCTACGAAAAAAATATCAGAAAGATCGAGTCCCGGGCCTACCAGCAGATCAGAAGCCTTTTTAAACACAACATTTTCAACTACGATCTGCCCTCCCAGTCCATCCTGCATGAAGATCTGTTCAGCGACAGCACCTGGAAGTTTCTCGGCCTGAGCCGCAATCAGCAGATTGCCGTCGCGGGCCTCGGCGGGGCCGGCATCGCGGTTGCCCTGGATGCGGCAACTCTGGGCAGCAGCTTTGGGCTGTTTTCCGTGCTGGGTGGTTTGGCCGGCGCCACCTGGGCGGCATTGGGCGGCAAAGGACTGGCGGAGACCAAGGTTCTGGGTATCCCATTAGGCGAGCGGGAAATGCAGATCGGCCCGGTAAAAAACATCCAGTTTCTCTATATTCTGCTGGACCGCAGCCTGATCTATTATTCCCATATCATCAACTGGGCCCACGGCCGGAGAGACTACGATGCCGACCGGGCACAGGGCAAGACTGACCCTGCCCGCATCGGCTATACCGCGCAATGGAGTTCCGACCCCCTCAGCACCTGCAATGCCTTCTTCACTGAAGTAAACAGAGGCGAGGGCAACAGGGGAACGGCTGCTGAACAACAACTGAAAAACATGCTCACCCAGCAGCTGCAGAAGATTTCCAACAGCGAAGATGTGGGCAGGATCTGATTTTTCTCTAACGCACGCACCTCCCCGATTCAACTAAAGATGGGCATAAATGGGAAGAGGTTATTCAAATACCTTGAGTATCCTACGTCCTAGCTCAAGCGCTGCCTTGGCGGAGCGCATAGGAGTTTAAGGCTGTCAATTGGTGCTCTAAGTTAGGTCTTACCTAAATTCAGATTCTTAATTTCTTTCATGATCAGATAGTTCAGTACATTCTTGCCCCAATTGAGGTAGTGACTTTCGTCTGATTCTGATAATTTATTATAATCATTTGAATTATTAATCATGTATGCATAATCAGGTGACAATGGGAAATAAAAGTCAGCTTTTTTTGGAGCCTCTCCAGGGGGACAAGTCATCCAACGAAGAATGGATGTTAATTATAGGGTTGCCACTAGTACATAGTATACGTTAAAGTTTCGGATAAAGTCGTTTTAGTTTTATTCGCGCATCGTCTGTTTTGAACTGCCAATCAACCTTAGTCTGGCGGTTATTCCGGTCGGTGTTCCATGCCGCCACTTCAGCTCGCATCT
>JAHILF010000039.1 GCA_018897105.1 Pseudomonadota bacterium | reverse complement strand
TGTATCACCATCCTTCATTATCGTTCCGATCATTTCAATATTTCCAGCCATGTCCTTTTTCGCGAACTCTACTTTCTGCCGATTATCCTCGCCGGATTCTGGTTCGGGGTTTCCGGAGGCGTGGGCACTTCCCTTGCAATCACTCTTTTGTATCTGCCTTATGTCCTCGCTCTTCCCGAAGGGATCAGCAGTTATAAATTCGGCAATCTCATCCAGATCATCATTTTTAATATATTCGGTCTGTTATTCGGCCTGTTGTTTGGTCGGCATAAAAGACAACAGCAAAAACTGCGGGAAGCGGAAAGCCTTGCCGCCATGGGAAGGGCCGTATCCTGCATCGCCCATGACATGAAGACCCCACTCATGGCCATTGGCGGTTTTGTGCAGCAGGTGCAGCGTAAAGTGGCCGATGACAAGCTCAACAAAAAACTCGACTTTGCCGTGGAACAGGTGCGGCGGCTTGAAGCCCTGGTCGGCGACATGCTGGCCTTTGCCAAACCGTTAAATCTGCAATGCCGACAAGGGGCGGTTAATGATCTTATTCATGAAGTCGTGCTGATTTCCGGGGAAAAGGCTGCGCGGCATGCAGTAACAATAACGACCGAACTGCAGGAGGACATGCCGACCGTTTCATACGATGCGCAGCGCCTGCAGCAGGCGTTGCTGAACCTGGTCAATAACGCCCTGGAGGCCAGCCCTCAGGGGGGAGAGGTTATCCTGCGCAGCCAAACAGATGGGACATGCATCGCCATAGAGATCATTGATCAGGGGAACGGTATTCCCAAAAAGCAGCGCAACGACATCTTTACTCCTTTTGTGACAACCAAAAAGGAAGGTACAGGCCTCGGGCTGCCGATCGTCAAAAAAGTCATTGAAGCCCATGCAGGTTCAATCAAGGTGAGCGAGAACAGTGAAAAGGGGGTCACCTTTCGGTTCACTATCCCTATAACCTCCCCTCAGCCCGGCTGAAAAAAAAGGAGCCACAATGGCCAGGGCGACCATGCCCCACTGAAACACACGGCCGATGTTGCTCCCATCTCCACCACGGTTATCGAATTCGACGCCAGGAGGTTGGAGACTGGTTTTTCCACTGCGATCTTCTCTATCATATGGAAAGCGGCATGGCCCGCATGGTCCACTACGAAAATTTTGTGCTGCCGGAAGCGGTTGCCGCCGTCCGCCTGCCTGCAACTGTACCGTGAGAAATGACACTTCTGGGAGGAGGAGGCGGTGTTGAGCAATATGATCGAGGGATTTCTCATGGCCGCCGACACCCGAAACACCATTGCGGCGGAATAGCAGTCCGGCTGGGAACAGGTCGAGCAAAACGAGTGGGAAGGCCTTTTTCCCTGGGATAGATACCTGAATCGTTTTTTTACCCTGTTTGCCTGCCTTGATATGCTGGGCGCAGGCAGCGAAACCGAGCATAGCCGGGGAGTATTTGGCATCACCTGGCTGCTGCCGCTGAACATTGAGTCCCGCTATTGGCTGGATACCGATGGCGGCGGCCGTTTCGCATTCGCCAAGGCATTTGCCCAGCCCCCTCGTCTGGCTCTGCTGGGTTAAGCCGAATACGACACTCACGATTCAAAATGGGAAAGCAAAGCATGCCTCACCTATACGCTGTCGAAAAGCTTTTCCCTGATCGGCCAATGGCATTCCGATTTTGGCTGGGGGGCTGGCGCAATCATGCGTTTTTAGACAGGGAAATCACGGCAGTAAAAGTGAACACCTCCGGAATGATAATGAATTCACTTTTATGGAAGTGTCCGGTAAAACCTTGCCACGTCAGATTTCACTGGCGTCTTTTTTTCATGTTCACGCAACCTTATTGCAGATAGTGCCGTTATATTTAAGCAAGAACCTTGAGAATCAGGACCTTTCTTTCCTCAACTTGCATGAAGTCCCCTTCTGCCGTCCTGTCTTATTTTTTGGTAAACAATCCGGTGACTGATACCCCTCATACGCCCAGAGAGAATAAGAGAGTCGTTCACGGTATCGGCAAAGAGTAATTGCCGGTATTTACATAAAAGAGAACAAAAATGGAGAAATCATCATGAAATCTGACAAAAAAATGGCAAAAATGGCTGTAGGGCTTTTGTTCTGCTCCGTAACATTCTCTCCGGTCTTGTTTCCGGCATCCGTGTCGGCTTTTGACATCGAAATTGATGTGTCACCCAATGTCCTCAATATCGAGAGCCCGGTAGAAGAACTGACGGTACATACTAATATTGCTTTTGCAGAGGTGAATTGCTCTACTGTTGAGTTGGACGTTGCTGGTTTAATCAAAGTGCCTCAACTTTATTGTAAGTCCGATAATCGAGGATACTTGGTCGAAAAATTTGCTGCGGCACCTGTCAAGAATCAAGAAAACCTCAATATTGGTGCAGAAAACACCTTTACTATGAGCGGTATTACCGTAGATGGTGAGGAATTTTCAGGCACACAGGAGATCAAGATCATAGCAATCATCCCTGAAGGTCTGTAGGAGAAAAAAAATCCATAACCATGTTCCGGCGGTCGCCGGTCGCCATTGGCTGTTCCCTGCTTATGGAGATACGCGCGGCGGTTGAGGGGCCGCTGGATGATGATGGATGATAAGAAATCTCTTTTAGAACAGCGGGGAAATTACGAAAGAGAGGGCCAACCTCCCCCTCACCGACCACAAAACACCCCGCAAGCCGCAGCACCCCTCCCCACTGGCCGAAATTGACTGAACGACACAATAGGTTCTTCATCATCCGGACATCCTTCAAGTCTCCATTAAAAACCTGCCATATCAACGCCCTCATACGCGTAAAAAAATATTTTCCACTATTTGAAACGCAATGCCGTTAACTTAAGAAAAACTGACTACACTCGTCGTCACCCCGGCGAAGGCCGGGGTCCAGAATTGTCGTAACTACCTGGATTCCGGCCTTCGCCGGAATGACGAACCTGGGCTCAGGCAACCGGCGAAAAGGC
>JAHILF010000038.1 GCA_018897105.1 Pseudomonadota bacterium | reverse complement strand
GTGGTCGTTTGCTGTCATTTTTTCTCCTATCGGTCTGGATTTTTTGGGGTTGGCATGTGGCTCATTTTACCTCCTAAGAATTGATGAAAAACATACAACTCTTATAGCATAAAATGACAATTATTTCAAGATGTTAAATAAAATTTTAATGTGACAAAGTAGAATAAGCCTATAAAAAATCAAAACATGATCCTACTCTGCAAAAAGCAGCAACGACAAACCGAACTGAGCGATTTAGCCGCGATCTTGCTCCCATGAGCGGTGGACGCTGGTTTCTGCTGCAATCCGGGCTCTTTTTTGCCACAGTGATCGTTTTACTGCTGCTCTGCAGCCAGCGGGTCCATCGTGCAGAAAAGGACCAGCTGCCGGCCCGCCTGCAGCTGGTCCGCACCCTGAAACTGACCGACTTTGCCCTCTGGAGTGAAGCACGTTACACCCGCCACCCCTCACAGGCCGACTGGTTTGCGCCGTTCCAGGACTTCCCATCCTCTTTCGAACACTTCCCGGCCGGCTCACTGATGGGCCCCCTGCTGGCCCGCCCTGCAACGCGGATTGAATTCCACCGCCAACCCTCGGGGATAAAACCATGATGCGGCAACTGAAAATTCTCGACTTCGCCATTGCTTCCCTGCG
Source organism: Pseudomonadota bacterium (assembly GCA_018897105.1). Lineage (GTDB taxonomy): Bacteria > Desulfobacterota > Desulfobulbia > Desulfobulbales > SURF-16 > SURF-16. The sequence continues at coordinate 6,010 of JAHILF010000038.1, read as the reverse complement.
GCGCCGTAAAGGCAAAAGCCTGTCAATTATTCTGGTCTTTGCCTTCACCGTTGCGGCACTCAGCTCGGTACTGCTGCTGACCCACGCTCTGCGCAGCGAAGCCACCCAGCTGCTCGCCGGCGCACCTGACCTGGTTGTGCAACGAATTATTGCCGGCCGCCATGATCTGATCCCCGGCAGCTATCAGGAGAAAATCGAAAAAATTCCCGGAGTCAAGGCGGTAACCCCGCGGCTGTGGGGCTATTACTACGACTCGCTGACCAGCTCAAACTTCACCCTGCTGGGCATAGGCGACGATGCCCCGAGGGGATTGCCCCTGCTTGCCGGCCGGCTGCCGAAAGCTCCGGATGAATGTGCCATCGGCAGCGGGATCGCCGAATTCCGGGGGGTAACCATTGGGGACGACCTGTACCTCATTAATCAGGAGAATCTCGGGGTCGGTTTTACCATTGTCGGTCTTTTCTCCGCCCAATCCAACCTCCTCACCCACGATCTGATCATCCTGGAAAAAGAAACCCTGCGGAAATTCTTCGCCATTCCCCCCGGCCTGAACACGGATCTGGCGGTTGCAGTTTACAACCCCCAGGAGGTGAATATGGTGGCACAAAAGATCAAACGTGAATTTCCTGCCGCCAGGCCGATCACCCATGACGAGATCGTCCGCACCTACGATGCGGTTTTCAACTGGCGCAGCGGCATGCTGCTGTCAATCTTCAGTGTGGCGCTCGTCGCCTTCTGCATACTGGCCTGGGACAAGGCGACCGGACTCAGTGCGGAGGAACGGCGGGAGATCGGCGTATTGAAGGCCCTGGGTTGGGATACCGGCGATGTGCTGCTGCTAAAATTCTGGGAAGGGATGTTCATCGCCCTCACCGCCTTTCTGCTGGGCCTGACCGCGGCACTGATTCATGTCTTCTGGCTCGGCGCGCCGCTGCTGGCCATGGTGGTCAAGGGCTGGTCAGTACTCTTCCCGGAATTCCGACTGGTGCCCTATATCGACCTGCAACAGATTTTTATCCTCGCCTTCCTGACCATTGTCCCCTATCTGGTGAGTACCGTCATCCCCTGCTGGCGCGCCGCGGTCACCGACCCGGACAGCGTCATGCGGGGTTAAGGAGGCTGCAATGATCAGACTTGAGCAGGTCAGCAAAATCTACCATCCGGGCAAACCCGATCAGGTTATCGCGGTTGATGACGTATCACTGGAGATATCCCGGGGCGGGGTGACCGTGCTGAAGGGGCCGAGCGGCTCGGGCAAGACCTCCCTACTGGCCATGATCGGCTGCATGTCGCGGCCGACCCGCGGACAGATTGTCCTCGACGGCCGGGAAATCTCCCGCCTGCCGGAACGGTTTCTCGCCGATATTCGCCGCCGCACCTTTGGTTTCATCTTCCAACAGTTCCATCTGCTGGCCGATCTTACGGTGGAGGAAAACGTATTGCTGCCGCTCTATCCCCAGGCAGTGGGCTACGCTGAGATGAAGCGCAGGGTGGAGCAGGTTCTTGCTCCCCTGGGACTGGCCGCCAAACAAAGCCGCAAGGCCGGCCAACTCTCCGGCGGCGAGCAGCAGAGAGTGGCGGTGGCCCGAGCCCTGATCGGCGACCCGGAGATCATCATTGCCGATGAACCCACTGCCCACCTGGACAGCACCCTGGCTACAGAACTTCTGGTGCTGCTCGGGGGGCTGCTGTCCGCCGGCCGCACCCTGATCATTGCCACCCACGACCCGCTGGTCTTCAACCACCACATGGTCACCCAACTGGTATCCATGCGCGATGGCCGGGTGCTGGAGGAGCAGACGGCGTGATCCTGCATCCGGGCATCCTCGCCCTGCTGCTCGGGGCCCTGCTGGTGATCCTGTTGATGCTCTATGCCTGCATCATCGGCTTTGGCGTGCTGCGGCACTGGGACCGCTCAAGTTATTCCCAGCAGCAGCTCGAACTGGAACGGCGCACCTACCTGATTTCCACCATGGTCAACTACGCCCTCGGTTTTCAGGCCCTGTCACTGCTCTTGTTCATCTATACAGTGGACAGCCTGCATCCGCTGTTCATCGGGGCCATGTGCGCCACCGGCACGCTGAATGCCAATCCGGTCGGCTGGGATGTCCTACTGGTCAAAATCCCGGTCTTCTTCCTGGCCTGGCTGTGGGTGATCGTCAACCACTACGACCTGCAGGTGGAGGATTCCCCCCTGGTGCGACCCAAATACGCCGCCCTGTTCGGGCTGCTGCCGTTGGTTGTGCTCGATAGCTGGCGGCAGTTTCGTTATTTTACCGGCCTTGACCCGCAGATCATCACCTCCTGCTGCGGTTCGCTGTTCAACCAGTCCGGAAAAGGGATCGCCAGCAGCCTGGCCGCCCTGCCGGTCGTGCCCATGGTCTGGGTTTTCTACCTCTGGTTGCTGATGCTGCTCATTCTTCTCCTGCTGGCATTCAAGTTCAACTCCTCTGCCCTGCGCTATCTGCTGGCCCTGGCCGCCTTCATGCTGCTGCCGGTGGGTCTTGCTTCGGTTATCTCCTTCATCTCGATCTACATCTACGAGATGCCGACCCACCACTGCCCCTTCGACCTGTTGCAGGGCGGCTATCACTTTATCGGCTATCCCCTCTATCTGGGCCTGTTCGGCACGGTCCTCTGCGGCCTGGTCCCCGGTCTCATGCGGTTGCTGCAGATTTTTGCCCCGGGTCTGGGACAGGTTTTCAAAAAAAGGGAGCGGTTCTGGCTGTTCAGCATGCTGATCTTTCTGCTGCTCCTGCTCGTCTTGGTCAGCCGGCCGCTACTGTTTGGCTCCTTTACCCTGCAGGCCTACCTCTAAACCGCCGCATCTTTTCCCGACAGTTCCTGCCCGGGTAAGGCCAGGGATAAACGAACTTTTAAAACCCTTAAAGCTTGACAAACATTTCGGCAACCAACAATAATTATAAAAAAACAATAAGATCCTTACCCGCCGCATCCCCGCTTTCCCAGACATCCTACCAATCATCCCGTCACTGTTCGGAGGCGAAAATGAAGAATTTTCTTAGAGGTACAACATTCCTGCTTCTTTTTAACGTGACCCTTTTCTGCCCTGGCCAGAGTGCCACAGCAGCAAACTACAAACGAAGCGAGATGAAAATCTCCGTGCCTGACGTGGTGCTGACCAACCAGGACACCGAAAAGGTGCCTCTCAGGCCCCTGCTCCAGGGGAACGGGCCGCTTGTCCTGGATTTCATTTACGTCTCCTGTACCACGATCTGCCCCATCCTGTCCGCCGGTTATGCCAACCTGCAAAACAAACTCGGCGCGGAGAACAAAGATATCCCCCTGGTATCCATCACCATTGATCCGGAAAACGACACACCGGAGGTGATGAAACACACCTGGAGCGCTATGGAGCCCAGCCGGGATGGACTTTTCTTACCGGAAGCCACACGGACGTCAATAACATCATGAACGCCTTTGACGCCTATTTCGCGGATAGAATGTGGCACTAGCCCCTGAACTTCTTCCAGACCCCTGAAGAGGGCAAATGGATACGTATCGACGGAATGATCAGCGGCAACGATCTGTTGCATGAAATAGAGGAGGCAAGGAAGCAGTAAGCAATCAGAGGGAATAAATCCTGGCATCATTCCAGGCACGCCATTACCTGCGCATTCACCCCGCAGCATGTGTGCAAACAAAAAGGGGGTTACGCCGTAAAGCGTAGCCCCCCTTGATTTTTTTTCATGGTGCCGAAGGCGAGACTCGAACTCGCACAGGAATACTCCCACTAGACCCTGAACCTAGCGCGTCTACCAGTTCCGCCACTTCGGCATTGCGTGAAGAGTTCATTTACCGAATTTCCCTCTCGTTTGTCAAGTTTTTTTGTCATGTATTTTCGATGGATTCATAAAAACTGAAAATTTACCACAGAGAGCGCAGAGCCAAGGAACTCAGCAATTATTGATATACGTTTTAACAATTCATGAAATGTCCGTCATTCCGGCAATTTTTTAGCCGGAATCCAGGTCCTCCACTGGATGCGAGGGAGAACCATACTGGCAGGACGACACAGATAAGCAGTACTTTTATAACTTCTCATTCCCTGACAGACTGTAATAAAATATATTCCTCTGAGTTCTCTGTGGTGAAAAAAGACTTTTCACCCTCTCGACAACCGTACAGTGATGACGACTTTCTGATTTAGCATCACGAACATTCCGGGCAGGACTTTTTATGGTATCATCTATTTTCATTCTTGAGACATTCCGGCTTTGTGATTATCATTGTCACCATGAAAACATACACGGATCTCTCGGAAATTATCGAACCCATTGACAACCCCTTTGTCACCGTCGGCAACTTTGACGGTGTGCACCTGGGCCATCAGATGCTCTTCAGCGAAGTGACGAGCAAAGCATACAAGAATAACGGCACCAGCGTGGCCATCACCTTTAATCCCCATCCCCTGAAGGTGGTGCGGCCCGATATCGGCATCAAGCTTATCTCAAACTGCGAACAGAAACGCGAACTCATTGAGCACGCAGGCCTTGACGTGCTGATCATCATCCCTTTTACCAAGGATTTTGCCGCCACCTCTGCCGTCAATTTCGTCGATCAGGTGCTGATTGGCACCATCGGCTTAAAAGAGCTGGTGGTCGGCTACGATTATGCCTTTGGCAAGGGAAGAGAAGGCGATATCAATTTTTTAAGAAAGCAGGGGGAGCTGAAAAATTTCCCGGTCACCGTGGTTGAGCCCTATTATGTGGATGGGGTTCTTGCCAGCAGCACCAAAGTTCGGGAGCTGGTCAGCGCCGGTGAAATGCGAGAGGTAAAAAAGCTCCTGGGCCGCTTTTATCAGATCAGGGGCGAGGTAAAAAGAGGCAAGCAGCGGGGCGGAGCGGAACTTGGCTTTCCCACTGCCAACCTCCATATCTCCGAAGAAGATCTCTGCCCCAGGCACGGTGTCTATGTAACCCAGGTCATATACAACGGCAAATGCTACGGCGGCGTGCTCAACATCGGCTACAATCCCACCTTCGGCGAGGAGAAGCTTTCGGCTGAGACGCACATTTTTGACTTCAACGAGGATATTTACGGCAAACCGATCAAAATCAACCTGCTCAGATTTTTACGGGCGGAGAAGAAGTTTTCCGGCCCAAAAGAGCTTGCCCTGCAGATAGCCGAGGATATCAAACAGGCCAAAGAGGTGCTGGCGGTTGCGCAAAAAGAAATCCTCCTCTCCTGCGAAGAGAAATACAACAGCTGAGGCAAACCAATTCCCCGGCGGGTCTGCTCTCTATTGTTTATTTAACAACTCGCAAATTTAGCAGATTCCGCTGTCGGTAGCGCAACGGCTTTCCCCCTTTCTCTACTCCAAATCGGAGCGGGAATCCGAATCTGCTTTGATCTGACAATTTCAGCTTCGGTCCTGATATATATAGTAGGCAGTAACCCTGAGGACAATTTGAAATTTTCGTATATTCGATGTGGCAATCAATCTCAATGGCTGAACGATATGACAGCAGCATTTTTTTGTTAAGTCTCATGTCCCGGAACTCACTTAAGTGAACCGGCGGCGAAGCCGTCCGAGTTGCGGGCATTTTTAGATGTTTTATCTCATTGTTACTGGTCGTTGATACTGGCCATTGCTATTGAATTTACTCTGCAACACCAATCCATAGCAGTTTGACACCCACCTTAACAGATCAAGCTCAAGAGAAGCCGGGTCATGATCTTTGGTCAAGATATCCTTATAGATGAGGTTTTTTGACAAACTAGGCTGACCGAACGTACTTTCTCCCCAATCATTATGATAAGAGAATAAAGTGGTGTATTTTGTATTCAAAAGCATAAACTTAAAGTCCAAATACTCAAACGGAAGTATTGTTTCCCATAATTGCTCTAAGGAGCTGTAAAATAATAACATGGCCACTTAGCTTCCAGTGGGGACGATTGAATAATTCCACTCGCCATGAAAATCTTCACGCAAGATACGTATAGTTTCGAGTTCTTCGTCGGTTACTTTGATACCCGTCGGATATTG
>JAHILF010000037.1 GCA_018897105.1 Pseudomonadota bacterium | reverse complement strand
GAAAAACTGACTACACTCGTCGTCACCCCGGCGAAGGCCGGGGTCCAGAATTGTCGTAACTACCTGGATTCCGGCCTTCGCCGGAATGACGAACCTGGGCTCAGGCAACCGGCGAAAAGGCTTAAGTTAATGACATTGGTCGGGGATTAGCAGCAATTTCCTTGTCGGAAAATTGAAAATTTGTTAGTGAATTTTAGTTCATTTTTTAAAGCCAAACCTACTGTGAGGTGGGGACGGAAAGTCACGGGTCCTACGAGATAGGCGAACTACCAACAAGGTGGTTCGGCTTTTTTTTGCCCGAAATTACGTGTACCCCATATTTACAAACACCAAAAAACGAAAATGTTATTTGTCAAATGAAAATCAAGGAAAGATGATGAACTTAAAGAAAACACTGACAGTTACTTTGACCACGGTTATGTGTTTGCTGGCCGTAATAACAACATCTTCAAACGCTGGTGAGTGCGGTGACCTGCTTTCTCAGGGGAGCTGGAAAGGTGTTGATGCTTTAGACAACAGCCCTTACATGGGGACGGGGTCTTCCTGTGCAGGCATAGGCACTTTTGGGTATCAGTATCAATGTGTCGAGTATGTGAAAAGGTTTTACTGGGCCACCGGGATGAAATCAACAGACTGGTGGGGTGACGGCAGTGATTTCTATGACAATTACAGCACATATGGTCTGGCAAGATACGAAAACGGTGGCCAGATGCCGCCTAAGGTCAATGATCTTGTTGGTTTTGATGACGGGGGCTACGGCCATGTTGCCATAGTAACAGACGTAAGGCTGGTATCGCTAAATAATTACAGCGTAGATGTTACTGAACAGAACTGGTCTGCTGACGGCAGTTACTCCTTGCAGATGAGTTATAATGAGGTTGCCGATACCTATACCATTGCTACCCGAGGTGATTACCCTATTGAAGGCTGGCTGCGTATTCCTTATTCCTGTGAATTGTACGCCCAGAATCCCGCAGAACCAATCACGGTTCAGCCTGGTGAGACCCGCACCTTTGCTGTTTATTTCACCAATACCATGGCTCCGCCAAACGCAGATAAGCTTAGAAATCTTGGTGTTCTGGACTGGAAGGATGCTTCTGAGGGGGGAGAGAATCTCAGTGCAGACGACCTGTTGAATTACGATGCCTCTTCTCCCTTTTTTCACTACATGGAGCTTCACTCCTGTGATTCTGTTGGCAATCCTGCAGCAAGCTGGCTTTATCCAGGCGACGGTGTTTGGGTGAGCGATGACCGAATTAGAATAGTTTCCCAGAACTCTTTCAACACCGGCTATAACCAGAATGCCGGTTTTATCTTTACCGGCAAGGTGCCGGAAGGGGCTGTTCCTGGCACATACAATATTTATTTTCGTCCCTATCATGCCACTGGCGGTTATCTTGAGGATTGGGGCAACATGCACTTCATCCTGGAAGTTGTCGGCAGTCCGGTGGAGTATACAGTAGGCCAGAACGCTCCGGCGGAACTGTTTGATTTATTTGTCAACAAGTATGCCGGGAATGAAGCGATTCTCGGCAGCCCCATTGATGATGTTAGCCCAGCCACCTCCGGGTTCGGCACGGCCGGATATTACCAGCGTTTTGAAAACGGTTCCATTCAGGTTCATTCAGGTAGTGCCTATATCGTTGCCGGAGATATTTATACTGAGTGGGGCGATCTTGGTTATGCCAGCTGGGCGGGTTTTCCTGTAAGTGACAGCTATATTTCCGGTAGTGTAACCTATCAGGATTTCGAAGCCGGTTATATCCATTCAGATGTTATCTCAACTGAGTTTACCTCTACCACTCACCCGCAGAATCTCGGTGCAATTGTTCAACCGGACAACTCTGTGGTCCTAGACTGGGAGAACAGAATTTCCGCCAGTGGGGTCAAAGTTTACCGGCGGGGCAGCCCAACTGAAGCCATTGCCATTCTGGGGCCGGATGAAACCAGTTTTGTGGATGCGGAAAGGGAAATAGGGCATGCCTATACTTATTTTGTCCAAGCTTTGAGTGAAACTGCTGAGTCACCACCTTCTAATGAAGTGTTGATTAACAATGTCAATTCTAGGCATATAACTGGTGGTTATTACCACACTCTTGCTTTAAAAGATGACGGCAGTGTTTGGGCTTGGGGGGAAAATACAGTTGGTCAGTTAGGAGACGGAACAACTAACGAAAGTTACACACCCATTGAAGTTCCGGGGCTGTTAAACATTAAGAATATTGCAGCAGGGCCAGGGCATAACATTGCGTTAATGAATGACGGAAGTGTCTGGGCTTGGGGGTATAATGCTTTTGGTCAACTAGGAGACGGGACTACGGAGGATAAGTATTCGCCTGTTAAGGTTCAAGGTTTAACCAATGTAATTGCAATAGAGGCCGGAGAATGGCATAGCCTTGCATTGAAGGATGATGGGACTGTCTGGGCGTGGGGGAAGAATAATTATGGTCAACTTGGAGACGGTACTACATTTGACAGATATAACCCTGTGCGAGTTTTGGGTTTAATTCAAGTCATTAAAATTACAGCTGGAAATCACAGCCTTGCATTGAAGAATGATGGTACTGTTTGGGGGTGGGGACATAATTACGATGGTCAATTGGGAAATGGGACAATAAGTAATAGCAGTACACCCGTTCCTGTTTCAAACTTATCGAATATTATCGCTATCTCTGCAGGAGAGGAACACAGCCTAGCATTAAAGAATGATAATACTGTCTGGGCATGGGGTAATAATGGTGCTGGTCGATTAGGGGATGGAACACAAATAAATAGAGTCTACCCAGTACTTACTTCTGACTTAACTAATGTCGTTGCAATAGAGGCTGGGCAAGACCATAGTCTTGCATTAAGAAATGACGGTACTGTCTGGGCGTGGGGTGATAATGACAGCGGACAACAGGGAAACGGTAAGTATGGAGACTATTTGGATCATTTGATTCCAAAACAGGTTGCTAGTTTGACGGATATTATTGAAATTGCGGCAGTTGCTGAACAAAGCATGGCCTTAAAAAATGATGGCACCCTCTGGATATGGGGAGATAACACCAATGGTCAACATGGTATTGGCATTGCAAGCAAAAGAATCACTCCAGTTCAGACTTTAAGTTTAGCTAACGTTGCATCAATAATTGGAGGTGAGGAGTTTTCCCTTGCCTTAAAGAATGATGGGACTGTCTGGGCGTGGGGGAAAAATAATTATGGTCAGCTTGGAGATGGTACAGTAGTGGATAAACATAGCCCTATTCCAATCACAGGGTTATCAAACATAATGGCTCTAGCAACACAAAATAATCACAGCCTTGCATTGCAAGATGACGGCACAGTTTGGAGCTGGGATGGGGGGGGAAATAATACTCCCAATAAAGTTTCAAACTTAAATAATGTCGTTGCGATTTCTGCTGGCGATGTACACAGCTTGGCATTAGATGTGAATCATTATGTTTGGGCTTGGGGAATGAACAGTAACGGACAATTGGGCGATGGAACCACTATCCCTAGAGACACACCAGAAGTAATTTCTGGCTTAACCAGCATCATTGCTGTAACTGGGGGAGTATACCACAACCTTGCACTAAAGAATGATGGAACAGTTTGGAGCTGGGGAGATAACTGGTATGGTCAGCTTGGAGATGGGACCACAACAGACAAGTATACTCCAATTCAAATTTTAGAGTTAACTAAAATCATTAAAATAGATGCTGGAGAGAGGCATAGCCTTGCACTAAAAAATGATGGTACAGTCTGGGCTTGGGGGTACAATTATTTCGGTCAAGTGGGTGACGGCACAAACAACGATATTTCAGTACCGACGCAAGTTTTAGGATTAACGCATATAGTTGATATTTTCTCTGGTGGTGATCATAATTTCGCCTTAGATGAGGATGGGATATTCTGGGCTTGGGGTAGAAACATTTATGGACAACTTGGTGATGGGACAATGAATAACAGTAACGTGCCTGTCCAACTTTCTAGCTTGACAGATGTTGACGTCTTAGCTTGTGGAGATCAGCATAGTCAGGCCTTGAACAACAATGGAACTGTTTTGGCATGGGGTCGAAATTTTTGGGGTGCCTTAGGCAATGGGGAAGCCAACTCCTTAGTGCCAGTCCAAAGTTTAATGACTTTTACCCCTAACAATGATCGTGATAGTGATGGTATTCCTGACCTACAAGATATCTGCCCTAATACGACATTGGGTGATACCGTAGATTCAAACGGGTGTTCTTTGTCCCAACGAGATGTTGATGGTGATGGTTATGAAGGCTCACTTGGGGCTAATACTGATTGCAACGACAATGACCCTAATATTTATCCTGGAGCTAATGAAATCTGTGACGCCAAAGATAATGATTGTGACCAAAATATTGATGAAGGATTTATTATCGGCCAGAGTTGCACATCCGGCCTTGGAGAATGTTTGTCCTCTGGGATAACGGTATGTAGTATGGATGGCCTCACTGTCGAATGCAATGCCATACCTGGCACCCCAACATCTGAAATATGCGATAATTTAGACAACGATTGCGACGGTGCTACTGATGAAGGGTTCGACCTTGACCAAAATTGTACATCTGGCCTTGGAGAATGCCTCGCATCTGGCACTACGGTATGCAGTGCTAATGGGTTGAATGTTGAATGTAATGCTACTCCTGGAACACCAATATCTGAAATATGTGATAGCTTAGATAACGACTGCGACGGTGCAACTGATGAAGGATTTGATGTTGGTGAGACTTGTGCGGCAGGAATTGGAGAATGTCTATCTTTTGGTCTTACAGTATGTTCTGCTAATGGTTTAAGTAGCGAATGTAATGCCATCCCTGGTACTCCAACAGCTGAAATTTGTGATGGAAACGACAATGACTGTGACTCGCAGATTGATGAAATTTGTATTGTGATGAATGGTGATCTGGATGGTGATAATGATGTAGATGCTGCTGACTTGAGTATTTTCATCCATGCATTTGAGCTTGATTCGTTAGAGGCTGATCTTAATTCAGATTTGAGGGTTGACCAACTGGACATTGAAATCCTTGCTCAGGATTTTGGACGGTAGATTGACTCGGACGGTGATGGGGTCTTTGATGATGGTGATGCCAATGGTATTTATCGTATTTATTTTGATAATCCTTGTATTGGTGGATCAACAATTGATTGCGATGAAAATTGTCAGAATGTGATTAACCCATTGCAGGAGGATTGTGATTTCAATGGTATTGGAGATGCATGTGATATATACTTATGCCCTCCACCTCCTCCACCATGTTGTGAATATTGATAGCAAGATTCCCTTTTATCTTAATCTTAGCCGTGCGAAGTTTTCAGCGCTGACAAACTGGCAAAAATTGACATGTTCTGCGAAAAGGTCAATTTTGAAGGTGGCAGGTGATTTTTAAAAATTGCCTGCCACTCACTTGAAAGCTTCAATCTGGCAATCTTAACCCTCGTGTTCCTCCCCCGACTTTACATGTCTACTATTCAGGTCAAATTTGAAAAAGTCAAACTACCTCCCTTCTGCCTCCCCGAAATTTGAAACAAAATAGCGGACACCAAAAAATAAAATGCAATCACCGCCTTGGGGATTGGTCTCCGATCTGGGTGGCACTGTCCTTGATGCCGAAAAACGGATTGCAAAATTTCTGGATCCGGACAGACCATGAACAATAGAATGCAATCAAAAATCCAATTGCCGGCGACCTGGCCAGCTGGTGTTTGATTGCATGAGCTTGCTTTAACCTCCCGGGAACATCTCACAATCGACAAATCTTACCTGCCAATTCACATTCCAAACTGTTCAGACCAAGCATTTTATCAATATGAGTATATCTCGCGCCAGTGCCGGCGTGTCTCGTGGCATTTCTTTTATCTTTATTGACACTTGGCCATAGGCGGGTTACAGTAAAGTATGATAAAATCCTTCAACCACAAAGGCCTCCAAAAATTCTATGAAACCGGCAACAAGAAGGGAATACGGCCGGAACATGCGGAGCGTATTGGGCTTATCTTGGCTCGTCTTGACGCAAGTCAGTCAGAAGATGACATGAATTTGCCAGGGCTTCGGCTCCACAAATTAATTGGAGACAAAGAGGGATTTTGGGCCGTTGATGTGTCGGGAAACTGGCGAGTGTTTTTCAGATTTGAGGGCAACAACGCCTTTGATGTTAACTATGGTGATTACCACTAAAGGAGGAAGGCGATGGTAATGTACAACCCACCACATCCGGGGAAAGTGATCCGGGAACTGTGTATAAAACCACTGAATTTATCAGTGACCGATGCTGCTGAAGGACTAGGAGTCTCAAGAAAAACGCTTTCAGCGTTGCTTAATGGCCGTTTCGGCATTTCGCCGGAAATGGCGATAAGGTTATCCAAAGCTTTTGGTGGCAGCGCTGAAAGCTGGATTATTCAGCAGGCGCAATATGACCTATGGCAGGCAAGACAAAAGGTAGGTGAAATTAAAGTAAAGGCCTTTGCCGCTTAGACATAGCCCGTTGAGTGAAAAAAAATAGCGGACTCCAAAAAAGTAAAATGCAATTTCCGCCCGGGGGAGCTGGCCGCCGATCTGACCGGCGATGCCCTCGATGCCGGGAAATGTGATCGCAGCATTACAGTGTCCGGAGCAGCCAGGGTGGTCAAAATGCAATCAAAATGTCGATTGCCGGCATCCGGGCCAGTTGGTGATGGCATGAACAAATTCCTTGTCCACCCTGAGATAGTGGGGACAGTGTCCGCACAATTTAAAAAGCTGCTGCCGACTGAGATGTAATATGAACGAACGATTGTATTTGCTGAAAATAAGACTTCTTGAAATCGAGCCAGAAATCTGGCGGAGGTTCGTAGTGCCAGCCAGCATTTCACTGGATCGGTTACATGACGTTATTCAGATCGTAATGGGTTGGACCGACAGCCATCTCCACGAATTCACCTTAGGGAAGAAGCGGTATACAGAATACCCGGAGTACAAGGATGATGGTCTCGAATGTGGCAGATATCGTCTGGGTGACCTGATCAAAAAGAAAGGCAGAACTTTCAAGTACCTATATGATTTTGGTGACAGTTGGGAGCACGAACTGACTCTCGAAGAAAACCGCTATTTCAATCCTGAGATACAATCTGAAATTGCCTGTCTTGCGGGTGCAAGAGCATGCCCACCCGAAGATGTAGGCGGAGTTCCCGGCTATTATGATTTTTGTAAAGCATTGGGAGATCCGCAGCATGAAGAACATGAAAGTTTCATGGAATGGTCTGGCGGAAACTTCGACAGCAAAAAATTTGATGCTGGCGCAGTGAATTGGGAATTAATGAAATACCTGCGGTGGTCCCGAGATAGATATCTGCACTGGGAAGGGCAGGAATGAGCAAGCCTGCAAAAAAGGATATGGCCAAAGGTAAACAACTGATCCGCAACAGCATGGCTGAATTCCTGATCTTCACAGGGCAGGCCGACGAACAGATTCTCAGTTATATGGGCCATATGAAAACATAGCTGCGTTTTGGTCCGGTAGGAATTCCGTTTACTTAAAAAGCCTTGGAACTATCCTCAACCCCCCAAAATTTGAAACAGAATACGGGAGTCCAAAAAATTAAAATGCAATCAAAAAGTCGATTGCCGGCAACCTGGACAGCTGGTGATTGCATGAGCGTTCTTCGTCATCCTTTCAGGAACCGCTGGATACTTGCTTCTTCACTTCCTTATCGTCCTTTGCAATCCGTTTCCTGAAGCGACCTCTACTATGTAACCATAGAGCCTCTTGCAAAATGAACATCTACTCCGATCGGCTAAAAATAACCTGTGCGGCGTCTTCCTGGTAAAATCGTCCTCAACGTAGCACTGCTACGCTTCCGGGCGATTTAACAACTCATCCTTGCACAGAATATTTTTCTCTCGATCTCGCTACGACGTTTATTTTGCAAGAGGCTCCATATTATGTCTGTATTATTTCAGAAAAATTTTCCAGGGGAAGGACAGTTATGTTCTTGTCAACCTGATAGGAATATTTTCCGGGATATACAACCCAGAGATGCGAGAGCGAGAGATCGTGCAGGGCGACTCGCATTGATTTACTGATCATGGGAGCTTCGTTGAACTTAAATTCTACGCCAATACGCTTGCTGTTTTTAATAAAGAACAGATCAAGTTCAGCACCGCTGTGGGTGGCCCAGAAATAAGATTCAGTTGGTCTAGTTAGCTGCAACACCTGCTCCAGAGCAAATCCTTCCCATGAGGCGCCCAGGCGGGGATTTCCCATGAGGGTTCGCATATCCTGTATATCAAGCAGGGTATGGAGAAGCCCTGAGTCGCGGAAGAAAATTTTGGGTGCCTTCACCTGGCGTTTGCTCAGGTTTTCATGCCAGGGCTGGAGTTGACGGATCATAAAAGTTCCGGTCAGAATATCGAGATATGATCGTATCGTTTTGTCATTAAGGCCGAGGGAGCGCCCAATTTCCGAGGCATTCAAAGTCTGGCCGTGAAAGTGGGCCAGCATGGTCCAGAATCGCCGCATGGCTGCAGCCGGGATATTTATGCCCAACTGAGGAATATCCCGCTCCAGAAAGGTTCTGATGAAGTTATTTCTCCAGGCCAGGCTGTCATCATTATTTTCGGCGAGAAAGGAGAGCGGGAAGCCGCCCCGCAGCCACAGTTTTTCAGAAGAATCGTTTCCTGTCTCTTTGAGATTGAACCCTGAAAGTTCGATGAATTCAGTCCGACCCGCCAAAGTTTCCGAAGCGTTTTTGATGATATGCGGCGCCACGCTTCCCAGGATAAGGAAACGGGCCTTGGTCTCAGGCCTGTCTACCAGAACTCGCAAGACGCTGAACAGATGGGGCATTGCCTGAATTTCATCTAGTACGACAAGGCCTTTCAGGGAACCCAGCATTAGCTCCGGGTTCTGCAGTCGACGCTGATCCGGTAGAGACTCAAGGTCAAAGTACGTGGCGTTCTGCTCATTACCGTAAATATGGGCAAGTGTTGTCTTGCCGCACTGTCTAGGGCCCAGCAGCGTGGTAACAGGAGCCCGCTTTACGGCAGTCGCAATGTTATTCAGACAATCTGGTCGCTGGATAATCATGCATCAATATTATCATTGAAAATTCGTAACATCAATACGAAATTTCAATGATAATATGATTTTTGAGCAACGATTGCCGCCTGGCCTGTTGGCCACGCAATGGCAACTTTGACAGAGCTTTTCCTGGAATGTACATTGCTATCGAGCATTATTTGTTATCAGTTTCGACAGAAAGTTTATTAATTTCAATACTATAAGCTGATTAGCGCAAATTTCTATCGAACACCCCCCTCTTATTCGATCATTTTTGATCGATAGAATTATTCCTCGACAACCGTATATAAAGTATCCCCCTGATGCTGCGCTCATGTACGCTAAGGCAATAAGCAAGGAGTATGTTGACTCTTACTCCCGTTGAACTATCTGCCACTATGTTGACCATTCAAGGAATGAAATATGTTGATTTTTTAAGCGAATTCTGACTGTTAAAATGATGGAATTCCAACTTTCCTGATGGGGCCCAACCAGACCTCAGGATAATCTTAAGCGTGTATTTGCCTGCAAAAGTTTGACCTTACATCAGGCAATCCTTGGAATTTCGTCTTTCTGGGTAATTTTATTCTTATTCCTGGAATTATATCGTTATGTCTTATCCTTCTAACAGCCACGATCTTCCATAACATTCTGCAATCACAGACAATATAAACATAAAACGAAATAAAGATATAACCATCATAACTGAAATGATTCTATTGGCGATCTATAAATGCACCGGAGACAACGCCGTGATCTGGCTGCACTGAGCCCACCTCTATTCTTTTGTACTTCAACACGATAGGTTGATAGGTTGCCAGCCTGAACCTCTTGCCAATTTTAACTGTCAAAAGGTGCGACAATTTGCTCATTGACAAAAGAAAAATATCTTCTAAAAAGTTATAGGGAGAATTAGATAAAGCCAAACCCGTCGGAAGACGGGGTCGGAAAGCCACGGGTCTTGCCTCCAAAATCAATAAGACAGCCGGGTTGCCTCTTTGTAAAGAGCAATTTGGCTGTCTTTTTTTTGTGTGGGCGGTAAGTAGTCGATCATGGAGATCTCGTATATTGAAATCCAGATTGGAGAAGACTTTTGGAAAAGGAGCTACAAGGAAAAGCATGAAACATAATAAAAATATTTTTCGTTTCATACATCTGACAACCTTGATGTTTTTTTTATCTATTTCATCACCAGTTAAAGCTGACACATATATCAGCGGGGGATTTATTTATGATGAATATTGGACCCAAGGCGAGGGCCCTTATATAATAGAAGGGATAATAACTGTCCCCGTCGAGACTTTTTCAGACAACAATGGTAATGGCATATGGGATGATGCTGAGGAATACGAGGATATTAATGATAACGGTCAGTGGGATCCGGGTGAGCCCCTAAATGACACAGATGATGATGGAGTGTGGGATGATCGAGAATTTTTAAATGATATCAACGGCAATAATGAATATGACGGAGCATTATCTTTAGTTATCGCCCCAGGCACGGAGCTTCGTTTTGCCGAGGACGCTCAATTGCGAGTTAATGGACTGCTGCTGGCGGAAGGTACTTTGGAAAACCCG
Source organism: Pseudomonadota bacterium (assembly GCA_018897105.1). Classification (GTDB taxonomy): domain Bacteria; phylum Desulfobacterota; class Desulfobulbia; order Desulfobulbales; family SURF-16; genus SURF-16. Next base: position 16,580 of record JAHILF010000037.1, on the reverse strand, counting down.
ATCCGGATGATCCGTGATGATAGTGCTGCTGCATGGGGTGGTGTTCAGTTTTCATATGCGAGCAGCAGCCAGTCAGTGCTTGATTACGTGGAGATCAGCGGGGCGGGAAATGCTGTATCAGCCTATTCTGTTTCTGCCAATCTGACGATCAGTAATTGTTTAATACACGACAACTCAATTGGTTTTAACCTCAGCTCCTCAAGTCCGACGATCAGCAATTGCGAGGTAAGCAACAACTCCACCGGGTTTTATCTTTTGGGTAGCTCCTCTCCTCACATTAATCACTGCACCATCAAGGAAAACAGTAGCTATGGCATTACCATAACAGATACCTGCTCGGCCCTGATCGAAAACAACTGGATTGGGATAAATGGCAACGGTATTCATTATAGCGAGACTTTGGTCAGCTCAGCAAGCGAACTGGTAATTCAAAATAATGTCATCGTCTTCAACTCCAGCAGCGGAATTGACCTGAGTTATAGTTCCAATAATTTAAAGAAAACAGTTTTGTACAATACGATTGCCTACAATGGCTATTCTGGAATAACTGTCAAAGGGTACTCCTCCACCTATACCAATCCAGTGGAGATAACGGGTAATATCGTTGTTCGCAATGGTGGCTATGGAATTTATTCACAATACAGCACGGACCAGACAGTTGGTTATAACGACGTCTGGGGCAATGCTCTTTCCTATTATGGGGTTGATGTCCCGGATACCGATATCTCCGAAGATCCGCTGTTCGATTTAACCCTTGACACTACTGCCTATCATTTGCTTCCCGATTCTCCTTGTCTGACAGCAGGGCCAGATGCTGGTGAGATTGGTGCTTATGGCAACTCTGGCAACCCTGCCTGTTTGGAAGTTTTGGTGATTTCATTTCCCAATGGCGGGGGTTCATTAATTAAAGGCCGATATTACACCATCGCCTGGGACAGCAGCAATTTAATCGGGAATATTCAGATAGATCTCTACAAAGGAGACACCAATGTCTTGCAGTTGGCTGCAGCTGCTCCAAACACAGGTAGCTACCCTTTTAATCCGCCTTTCTATCTTGCCAATGGCAGCGACTATCGAATAGGCATCAGCGCTGAGAGTGGAACAATTTGGGATTTCAGTAATACGTATTTCACAATAGAGGATGAGTACTCTAACCTTCCTCACCATTTTGAATTTTCTATAATTCCCTCACCGCAAACAGTGGATACCCCTTTCAGTGTTACAATAACAGCCATGGATTCAGAAGGGAACTTTGTTACTGACTTTAACGGCACAGTCATCCTCTCATCGAATGTGGGAATGCCTAATCCTACTAATGTAAGTCTTGAAAACGGGACAAAAGAGTTTCCGGTTACTGTGGACACACCCGGTTATCTGAATCTGACTTGCGACAGCTATGGCGTAACCGGATCTAGCGACTTTTTTACCGTTAGTGATGATGATTCCTGTCTTGGATCAGTCCAAGGTAGAGTTGTCGACAGCAGGGGAGATCCTGTCTGGGGTGCCGAGGTATCAATTTTTAACCCTGCACTAGGTCAACAGGTCGGGGAATCGCAATTGACAGACGTTAATGGCAACTATGAGTTTACTAATCTTGAATGTGTTGCCTATACAATCCAAGTAGAAAAGAATGACGCCTATTTCATTGATGCGGTCAAGTTAGATATAAGCAGACTTCCTATTAAAGCCTATGATATAACCCTGCAGCTGAATACCGCGACAAACGGCACACCTGTTATACTTATACCCGGTATCCTTGGCTCAAGTAGTCAAAAATGGAGCCCTTACCCTAAACTTTCTTATGAGAAACCAGACAGAACTCTTCACATCCATGATCCAAGACATCCAGTTTTTGCATGGCAAAAAGTTGTTGGTTTTTATGAGCTGAAAGAGGACTTGGAAGCCCTTGGTTACAAAGTTTTTGAATGTCCTTGGGACTGGCGATTAGATGCTGAAGATGCGCGTGATGAGTATTTCAAACCTGTTTTAGCTGATGCGTTGAGTGAGTCAACGACAGGTAAAGTGCATGTCATTTCACACAGCACAGGTGGTTTGATTGTACGCTCTCACATCCAAAGCATTGAATACGATAATGAGATTGATAAATTCGCTATGGTGGGTACTCCTAACTTGGGTTCTAGCAACCCCTATTATATCTGGGAAGGAGGCGATCCTAAACTCATTGATGACATTCAAGACGAAGGTGTAGCCGTTTTAATAAATTTTTACACCAATACTATACAAAATCTATGGGAAGAAACCTATTGCATGACCGGATGGGAGCCAGAGCACAAGGTTATCCGCACTTTTGTTCGCACATTTGGCAAGTCTCTTCTCCAATTGATGAACACTGAAGAATTTTTGAATCGTAAATATTACCAGGATACAGCTGGGGTGGCCAGTGCGGGCAATGAAAACACATGGTTAAAAACACTAAACAGTGACCCTTATATACCTAATCTTATGAGTGACGGTAGTGATGCAAGTGATGGAAAAGTCCATGTAGGAATCTTTGCTGGTAACATACCTGGAGACTCAACAGTGACAGGAATTAACGTTGGCCTGCTAACCAGTTTATATGAAGATGGATTTCCTCTCTATCCTAGAAAGAAAAACGTCGTTAAAGGTAATGGTGATGGCACAGTTCCATACGCAAGCGCCATATGGCCTCACGAACAAGGGTGGGCGCGGTTAGTTGGTGAAATTCAGGAAGAACATAGTGGACTCATTAAAGCATTCAATGAAAATGGATCTATTCTTAATTTCCTTAGTGACGGAGCAATAACAAAAGAACTTTTGCCCAAAGGTATTGATGAGGCTCTCGTACAGTCATCTCTGTCTCTTTCTATCAGTGCAGGTATGCGTCTCTCAATAACTGATGCATTGGCAAGAGAAACGGGAGTCAACCCCGTTACATTGGAAATCAAAGAAGAGATTCCCGAATCCGAAGTATTTTTCACCGCTCAGGGCGGAGAGATAGGAGTCTTGAATCCTTTGGAAGGATTATATAATGTTTCCATTTTTGGTGAAGTAGACCGTAACTTCCATCTTGATATAACCTACCTTGGTGATAAAGGCATGGAAATCATTAAGCTCAAGGGATTCCGCCCAGTAACTGTCGGGACATTTCAATTGTCTGTTAGTTCAACTGGCGATCCTATGGTCACAATAATACCATCTGTTGAAACTCCAAGCGGCCTTTTTGGCGAACCTTATGTGTCAGGTGACAATTTGCTGACCCGTCTTACCTGGACAATTTCTGTAGGTGCTGAGATTGCGAGCTACAATATTTATGGAGTAAGCAACACTGAACCCTATTTTGTGAAAATCGGTACTGTAGCAGCAGGAGTTAGCTCCTTCGACACGACTCATGCATGGTCTTCGGAACCATCAATTCCTCTCATGACGTATGTTGTTACAGCGGTCAAGAATGACGGGAGTGAAAGTTTCTTTTCAAATGAAACACAGAACAACGACCGCGATTATGATGAGCTTATCGACGTAGATGAAGTAATCGCTTCCACCGACATGGATAACCCTGATACCGATGGTGATGGCTTAAATGATGGAGAGGAGGCCTATTACGGCACCAATCCAATTGAGGGCGATACTGATACCGATGGATACAACGACTATGATGAAATCCGCGCTGGTTCAGATCCTCTTGATATTAACTCCATACCAGCATTAGGAGATCTTGACCTTGATGGTGATAGTGATGGCCGTGATATTGCCATTTTTACCCAGCAGCTCAATGCTGGCACCAACAGTGTAAGTGTTGCTGATTTTGCTATCGGTTTTGGCGAGTAGTAGGATGACATTCTCGCTACTGAATAAGGTCTGGCAAAAAAAATGTGTATTTTTATTGCTGCTCACATTTGCGCTTCCGAGTAAAGCTCAAGCTGCGGTCATTTTTTCAGGAGTTGGTAATGACGGTTATTTTAGCGATGTGCAGGGAGTATTTGATACCCTCAGCACACTTCCTGGTTTGAGTACTTTGTCTGACCAATATCTTTACGGCAATCTGTCAGGTTCAGCCATCTCAGCATCAGTGACATCTCTCTCTCCACTACTCAATCAAGGAGATACCTTGATCTGGTATTATTCTGGCCATGGAGGTTGGAAGTATGACGGAGCGGACCATGACGAATCTGCGACTGGCTCCTTTGCCACGGACAGCTATGATGAGGTAATTGGACTTCGTTACGACACTGATACTCTAACTGACGACGGGCCAGTGCGTTTTCAAATTTATCGGCATCCGGCGCTGTCATCATCACCATTTTTGATGCCTGTTACGCAGGCGGCTTTGTCGGCGGCATCCATGATTTAAACAGAGTGTCAGGGCTAACCTTTTTAGGCTCAAGCACTGAACTAGAAGATTCATACAGCTATGATGAGGACTCTTACAGTATCTTCACCCAGGGACTGATAAACGGTCTGATTGGGGCTGCGGCAGACAAAAACAACGACAGCCTACTCATGGCCGAAGAATGGTTTAATTTTGCTTACGATTATACAGTGAGCAACATCGGAAAGCAGCATCCGGTTTTCTGGGGCAATGACGTGTTAATTGCCAACATCTCAACTGTCCCAATTCCAGGGACTTTTTGGCTGGTGGGGTCAGGGATTGTTGGTTTGAGGTTGATAGTGAAGCGAAAACGGAGTTTTTCTGCAAGCTGCTGAGATTGACATAAGGAGAGCAGCATAACGAAGGCAGTACAAAAGTTACCCTTCTCTCCCAGAAAATGAGGTCTGAAATGAATGCAAATTTTAAAAATATTTGATGAACTGAGGTTGAGATGAGATTCGCCTTGGCAGTTTAAACCCTTGGTGTGTCTATCCTGACTTTACCTTCCTACTATGAATGTCAGATTTCCTTGCGACTTCAGTGCAAAACAGAGGTGTATTCCATAATTTGGGCTTATCGATTTGTGGGTTTAAGGAATGACAGGTGCCATAATCAAGCCGATAGGCTAATTGTGAGGCGCCCAAGTTAAATTGGTAAACTGATGACCAAAATACACGAATGTAGTGCCACTACGAAAATTTATAGATGTAACACGCTGGTTATACTAAAAAAATAATTTATGCTGTTAAACTTGGACGAGGCAGCACCCGCACAGCGGGCAGCTGGCGGACAGTACGTCTGTTCGCCAGCTGTCTCGCTATCACGGGGCGGTTGTCATCTTGGCATCTCCACCGTGGCGCCTGAACGGCGGCCAGGCGGCATTGCTACTTTTTTATCACCCTGATGGCCAATATCCGGCTCCAGCGTTTGCCGGTGACATAAATGCGGTCATTGTCCCGGTCATAGGCGATGCCGTTTAAAACACTGTCTTCATCCCCCGGAGCAAACTGCAAAGCCAGATCGCTTAAATCGACCCAGCCCGTCACCTGGCCGTTTACCGGGTTGATCCTGGCAATCCGGCCCTCTTTCCAGATATTGGCCCAGATTTCTCCCTTGATATACTCCAGCTCATTGAGCCTGGTGATCCGGCGGCCGCCCTCGGTCACCACAATATTTCTCTGCAGGGTAAAGGTCTCGGGATCAAGAAAGGCCAGGGTGGCACTGCCGTCACTCATAATCAGGGACTGGCCGTCATGGGTAATGCCCCAGCCCTCGGCAGGATAAGAAAAAGAGCGGAGGAATTGCAGTTTTTCCCTGTCCCAGACAATACCGGTATGGGCCTGCCAGGTGAGCTGAATAACCCGATCGCCGAACACGGTGACCCCCTCGCCGAAAAGGTAATCAGGCAGAGTCCGCACCTCTGGATTCACGCCATCAATGGTCATCCGGCGCAGCGAGGATTGGCCGTATAACCCGGTCCCCTCATAGAGCATGCCGTGATCAAAACAGAAACCCTGGGTAAAGGCCAGCGGATCATGGTCATAGATGGCGACTATCTCGTAACCGTAGATCGGAACGCCACTCCTTTCCCCCCGGTCATCTGCGGCACAGGCCGCGGATACCGGGCGCAACCAGAAAGCAGCCGCAAGAACAACAATAATAAATATTTTCCGCAAGGCATCTTGCGCCCAAACCTTCACAGGAAGATTGTTCATTTGATCTTGATAAAGCAAGAATGAAGAAATTGCATCATGAATAAAAAAAGGGGCCTCAAAAGAAAAGGGGAGGAGAGAAACTTTTGAGGCCCCGGTACAACAGAGAGGATGAGGAAACGAGTCTACTTCATTTTCCGACGCAGACCGCCAAGGCCAAGCAAACCTGAGCCAAGCAGCCATACGGCGCCGGGGACCGGGACGGCCGACGAAGTTGCCCCACCAGCAGGCAAATTCAAACTGCCTTCAAACCAGTCACCTGTTGAGGAACCATTGTCCATGATTTCCCAGAAAATATCATAGTCGTCCGGGGCAAAGCCGTAGGCAAAAATGGACCATTCGGTGCCGGAAACACCGGTAATTGAGGCTCCGAACTTGTTCAGTTCAAAACCATCAAGCACGCCGTCGGTAAAATGGGCATAAGGCGTGGGGCCGTTGAAAGTGGGGGTTTCCATCAGGGTCAAACCGCCCACCGTAAAGTTCATGGTATTGCCCCAGTCAGAGCGGAAGTACACGGTGGATTCGCCGACAGCAGCCACCAGGCTGTCGTTGGCCCAGTTAAGCTCCAGCGTAACCGGAGAATCAAAAGTCACCTGCGAACTATCGGCATCCGTAATCCAATCAATGGCTCCGGTCAACGTGACGGAGCCTGCCTGGGCCTGGACGGCACTGAAAAGCATCAGAGCGGCAACGGTTGAAAAAACTTTTGTAGTCTTTTTGGTAATTTTCATTGAGTGCTCCTTATTCCTTATTTTTTTCTAAGCAAATTCATTCTCATTTTCCAACTTTTGACATACCTAAGAGCACTATCCATGCCATTTTGCTAACAAGAGCAAGTATAATTACATTTATATCATATTATCAGCATGTTACACATGACAACCCAACTCACTGCGAGGAAAATCCTTTTTTTTGCTGCCTTTACGCAAAAATTCGGGAAATTCATCCACAAAAATATAAATTAATAAAATCAAGCTATTAGCAAAAAACGGTGAAATATTTTCACCCAATTGGCTCTGGGTTATTTCACGCACCGCGCAAAAGGAGAGGTCAGGGAAAATGGGGAAAATGCCCCAGTGGGGATACTGAGAAGTCAGGGGGATACTACGAAAAAAACAGCAGGGACAGGAGGTGAGAATTACACATTATTCATCATCACGGCCGGCGGACTGCAGGCCGAATTTCTTGATGCGATAGCGCAAGGTGTCCCTTGACATGCGTAGACATTGCGCGGCCTTGGTCTGGTTGCCATTGAAACGGGCCAGGGCCTGCTGGATAAGCTCCTTTTCCACCTCTTCAATAGAAATACCGTGGGGAGGCAGGGTGATATAGCCGCTTTCCGCCACAGCAGGAGCTCCATGGCTGGCCGGACTGGGACCTTTGATCTTGGTGGCCTGACCGCATTGGCGGATCTCATGGTTAAAAAACTCATAACTGAGCATGGTTCCAGGCTCAAGCATCATGGCTCTTTCCATGGCATTGCGCAATTCCCGCACATTACCCGGCCAATCATAGCGCTGCAGACACTCAAGGGCCTCGGGACTGATGCCCTGCACCCCCCGTCCATACTCCTCATTTAATCTCTCAATAAAATAATTGGCCAGAGACGTGATATCCTCTTTCCGTTCACGCAAAGGGGACAGCGGAATACTCATCACGTTGAGACGAAAAAAAAGGTCGCCGCGGAAATTCCCTTCCTTAACCATGTATGGCAGATCTTGATTGGTGGCGGCAATAATCCGCACATCCGTATCAATATCACGTGACCCGCCGAGACGCCGGAATTTCCGGGCATCGATAACCTTGAGGATCTTGGCCTGCATGGGCAGCGGCATATCACCGATCTCATCCAGGAAAACAGTGCCGCCGGCAGCGGCTTCAAAAATACCCTTGTGACTCTTCGAGGCATCGGTATACGCCCCTTTCTCATGGCCGAAAAGTTCATTTTCCAGCAGATTTTCAGGAATGGCCGCGCAGTTGATCTCGATAAAGGGCTCCTGGGAACGGGCACTGTGGTAATGAATGGCCCGGGCCACCAGTTCCTTGCCGGTGCCGCTTTCCCCAAGCACCAGAACGATTTTGGCGTCCGTCCCGGCACAGACCTTGATCATCTTGAAAACTTCGATCATTTTTGAAGAATTGCCGATGAGGTTGTCATAATCATATTTTTTCCGCAACTCCCGCCGGAAAAGATCAACCTCCTTACGCAGCTTTTTTTTCTCAAAACCCTGATCAACGATATGCCGGATATTTTCAATATCAAAAGGCTTGCCGATGTAATCGTCAGCCCCGATTTTCAGTGCGCTTACCGCCGAATCGGCATCGGCATAGGCAGTAATCATCAGCACAACAACGTCTTCATCATGGCCCTTGAACTCGCGTAACAGCTCAACACCGTTGGCATCAGGGAGACGCACATCGAGCAGAACCATTTCCGGCACAAAGTCATTAAACTTTTCCCTGGCCTCCGCCCCGCTCATGGCAGTCTGTACTGCATAGCCGGCGCCGGCAAGCATTTGGCTGAGCGACCAGCAAACCAGTTTCTCGTCATCAACGACCAGGACACGATGCTCTCTCATGATATCTTCCTATCCTTCAGGACACCCTGCATTGCAAACCTTCCTCCCGTCTGACCGGCAGACAGACGATAAATGTCGAACCGAAGCCGGGTTCACTTTCCACGAAGATTGTCCCCCCGTGCTGTTCCAGGATGCGTTGGGAAATGGAAAGGCCAAGGCCGGTCCCGTTACTTTTTGTCGTATGAAAGGGATTAAAAATTGATTCCATGGAGGTTGGGTCAATACCCTTTCCCGTATCCTGAATGGCCACCCTGACCTGCTTGCCGTTAAGATAACGGCACACAGGGCTGCTGCAGCTGTCAATCCTGCCTTCACCCCCTTCATAACCGCAACTGTGGAAGGTCAGCGTTCCCCCTGGCTCCATGGCATCGATGGCATTGAGCACAATATTAAGGAACACCTGCTGCAGTTGGCCCTCATCGCCCTGGGCTCGGGGAAGATTCACGTCAATTGCCCGCACCACCAGGATCTGCTTATTTTCCAGGCGTGAGGCGGCCAGGAAAAGCACCTTGTCGATGATCGTGTTCAGGTGCACCTCGGCAAACTGCGATTGACCCGGCCGGGCAAACTGCAGCAGACTGTTGATGAAGTTGTCCAGACGCTTGACCTGACTTTGCACCTCGTTAAAAATCATCTGATTGGTGTCGCCATCCTGAAAACTACGGGCAAGGATCTGCATGGCCCCGGAAATGCCTGCCAGCGGATTTTTGATTTCATGGGCTACGCCGGCAGCCAGCTCGCCTAAAGAGGCAAGCTTATCAACCCGGGCAAGATCCTGTTCCAAAACCTTTTTTGCAGTTATATCTCTAAAGATACAACTGAGCCCTGTCACGGTATCCGTGCTGTCCGTGATAACGGAAAAGCAGACTTCAGCCGGAAAACGCTCGCCGTTCTTCTTTTTCATCGGCACCTCGGACAGGTGCCCCATGGTGCTGTCCATTTCGTCGGCAGCATCGAGGAAAAGACATTTTCTGACGTCCATGGACGTCAGAAAATCATCAAGCAGCCGGGAAAGCATCTCCTCTTTTTTATAGCCGAGGATGATTTCAGCCGCCCGGTTCACGTCGGTAATTTTCATAAACTGATCTACGGTAATCAGGCCGCTGCGCAGGTTCTGGATGATACTCTCATAAAAACTCTTGAGATACTCGATCTCAGCCAGCTGCCGGGCAATCTTGCGCAGCATGTCCTTCTGCTTCAAGGCCCGGCCTATGGCCAGGGAAGCATGGCTGGTGATGGCGGCCGAAAGCCGAATTTCCTCATAGGAAATCGGCTGCTTGCTGAAATTTTTATCCGCAATGACATAGCCATAGAAATTATGATCATCACAGAGCGGGAGAATAAGAAAAGAGTCAACCTCCCCCATGAGATAATGAACTGTCTTGTCATGGGTATCCAGATTCATAACGGAAAAATGACGAAAACGGGAGTATTTATTCAGATCAACGTCCGCTAAGGCCCTTTCCGGCACACAGAGATTCACCCGCTGCCTTCTGTTGAGGTGATTCTTACCCCGGTAGTCATCCCGGAGAATTCCGCAGGCCTTGGGCGTGTCTGGATTTTCGCCTGAGGTCAAATCGGAATAGCCGACGACATTCAAAGGCTCCCTGTCAGTATAAACCTTGCGCAACAAGCCGTTGACCTGTTGAAAATCAACACTGAAAGGGCGTCGGACAAATTCATTAAAACCGAAAAAAACCTGGGTCTCCAGACTTTTCCCCCTGTCATCCAGTTTGAGCACCAGAACCCGCTCAAGCTCGGTACAGCTGACAAGATCCTCAACCAGAAAATCCATCAGGACCATCACCTCATCCGAGCGTCCCATTCTTCGGGAGCTACGGTACAGTGAGCGGAGATCAGATACTACTCTATCCACAGGCATTCCTCTTTTTTTTCCGGCATGTGCCGATTTTTAATCGTTTGTCAAATTCAAAAACAAAACAATTAACCGGTAAATCATGAACTGTAACAGGTCAACGCAGGACAATACAGCAAAAATCATACCTCTAGCCGGTTTGCGGTCGGGGAATTAAAAGGTGGGAAATCTTCAATATTGATAGAATGCCGCGGAATATGCCCTGCGCCCAATTTGAACTTGAGCCGCTCGGGGAATTTTTTTCCCAACTGGTCACCCAGATAGGCCGGCTGAAAAAAAATCTACAAACCCAGACGCCCCATATGGTTATATAACCCCAAAAGGACAATGAAAGTAAAAGGAAATTTGGTCATATGCCCCAAAAAAACTTTGCGTGAGGCATACTTTCGGAAGCAGACAAATTGAACTTGACGGTCTCGTTACAACTGAAAATTACCGCGGAGAGCACAGGGCCCACAGAGATAACTTGCTGAAAATAAAAACATTGTCTCTGTGCGATCTGTGGTGAAAGGACTTATTGCGGGTTCATTAAATCTGGAGGTTAAACAAATACTACTTTGCAGAACTTCCTTTTCCCTACCTTCAGGAGCAGTTCGCCCGCAGCCTTGACCTGATATTCAACATCATCAATTTTCCCGCCATCGAGGCTGACGGCGTTCTGCATGATCATCCGCCGCCCCTCCCCCGTGCCGGACACCATGCCGGCAAGAGTCAACAGCCGGGGAAGCCAGACAGCATCCTCTTCAATCGTTACCTCCACTAAAGGGATATCCTCGGGCAGATCATGCTTCTGGAAAATACGCTCAAAATTCTCTTCCGCCTTGAAGGCCGCATCCTCACCATAAAAACGGGCGGTCAATTCACGGGCCAGCTTCTTTTTCACCTCTTTCGGATGGATGAGGCCGCTCTGCATGTTCTGCTTGAGGGCTGTAATGTCATCGGAGGAGAGATCACTGAGCAGGTCGTAATAGCGGAACATCAGCTCATCGGAGACAGAAAGGATCTTGCCGTAGATGTCTTCCGCCGTGTCCGTGATGCCGATATAGTTGCCCAGGGACTTACTCATCTTGTTGACCCCGTCGAGACCTTCGAGCAGGGGCATGGTGATGACAACCTGAGGCTCCTGCCCCCAGGTGCGCTGCAGATCACGTCCCATAAGCACATTAAAAAGCTGGTCCGTGCCTCCGAGTTCCACATCGGCACGCATCGCCACCGAGTCATATCCCTGGATCAGGGGATAGAGAAACTCATGGATGCTGATCGGTCGCTGGTTCTCAAAACGCTCGCGAAAGTCCTCCCTTTCCAGCATCCTGGCCACCGTCAGCTGCGAGGCAAGTTTGACAAAATCATGGGCTGTAAGTTTTCCCAGCCATTCACTGTTGAACATGACCGTGGTTTTCGCCGGGTCCAGGATCTTGAAAATCTGCTCCTTGTAGGTTTCGGCATTGCGGGCTACATCCTCTTTGGTCAGAGGTTTACGGGTTTCCGATTTCCCGGTGGGATCGCCGATCATGCCGGTGAAATCACCGATAAGAAACAGGACATCATGGCCCAGGTCCTGGAAATGCTTTAATTTCTGAATAAGTACCGTATGGCCGAGATGCAGGTCGGGAGCAGTGGGATCAAAGCCTGCTTTTACCCGCAGGGGAACTCCGGTCTCCTGGGATTTTTTCAGTTTTTTTATGAGGTCTTCCCGGGAAATAACATCAACCGCCCCGCGTTCAATCAGAGCAACCTGTTCTTCAATGGTCCATTTCATGCTGACTTCTGTCTCCTGTCTCCTGACTTGTCAAATATCATTTTGCATATTCAACGGAGCGCATCTCTCTGATCACCGTAACCCGTATCTGCCCCGGGTAGGTAAGCTCCTTTTCAATTTTGCGGGCAATGTCTCTGCTCATCATGGCCGCATCAGTATCGGAAACGTTCTCACTGTTGACAACAATACGAATCTCGCGACCGGCTTGAATGGCAAAGGATTTATCCACTCCGGGGAAGGACTGAGCAATATTTTCCAGATCCTCGAGGCGCTTGACATATGTCTCGAGCATCTCCTTGCGGGCTCCTGGTCTGGCACCTGACAGGGCATCCGCAGACTGCACCAGGACATCGAGAATGCTATCCGGCGGTACATCCTCGTGGTGGGCGGCAATGGCATGTACAACCTCTGCCGACTCACCATACTTCTTGGCGATATCCGCACCGATACTGGCATGGGAACCCTCAATCTCATGATCAACCGCCTTGCCGATGTCATGGAGAAGACCAGCCCTTTTCGCCTGTTTAACATTAATGCCCACTTCCGCGGCCATCACTCCACAGAGAAAAGCTACCTCCAGTGAATGCTGCAATACATTCTGGCCGTAGCTTGTGCGATACTTCAAGCGACCGAGCAGCATGATCAGCTCGAGGTGAACTCCATGGGCACCCACATCAAAAGTTGCCTGCTCACCAGCCTCGCGCATGGTAACGTCAAGCTCCTTTGCGACCTTTTCAACAATCTCTTCAATGCGGGCAGGATGGATGCGGCCATCGGCGATCAATCTCTCAAGTGCTTGCCTGGCCACCTCGCGGCGTACCGGATTAAACCCTGAGAGTATAACAGCTTCAGGAGTGTCATCGATGATGACATCGATTCCCGTGGCTGCCTCAATGGCCCGGATATTTCTTCCTTCCCGGCCGATGATTCTTCCCTTCATCTCATCATTGGGCAGAGGAACAACCGACACGGTTTTCTCAGCAACATATTCACCGGCATAGCGGGCGATGGCCAGGGCAAGTATATTTTTCGCCTTTCTGTCAGCCTGGATCTTCATCTCATTTTCAATGCGCACAACGGACTTGGCCGCTTCCATGCGCGCTTCGCTCTCTATGCTTTCGGTGAGCAACTGCTTGGCTTCCTCCCTGGTGATACCGGAAATTTTTTCAAGCTGGGCACGGTGCTCTTCAACCAAGGCGTCAATTTCCTTACGGTGACCCTGAATTTTTGCCTCCTCGCCGGAAAGCGCCTTTTCGCGGTTCAACAGATCAATCTCCCGCTTGTCGAGCAGATCTATTTTCCGCTCAATCTGCTCAGCTTTCTGGGTGAGTCTTTTTTCCTCGGAAAGAATGCCAGATTTGAGCTCCTTGATCTCCTGTTCAGCGGCCAGTTTAAGCTGATACTCCTCGTCTTTTGCAAGGAGCATCGCCTCTTTCTTGATTCTTTCAGCTTCGGCAAGGGCATTTTCAATCAGCTTCTTGCCCTGCTCTTCGAGATTCAGCTGCCGGGCTTCAATCAGTTTTTTGCGGACAATAAAACCAATAATGAGACCGCCGGCCAATGCCAGCAAAACAAATATTAATTGAGAAAGAGTCACGGAGTAAACCTCCAGATAAAATTGTCAAATAAACTGGAGCAACCGTTTACAGAGGGATAGCTGAAGGAACAGCAGGCAGGAGGAAGAGAGAATATCAGCTGATCATATTAAGATAGTACGTGTCAGCAAGAACAGGTAGCTTTCGGCCCCGACTAAAGGTGATACGGCAACATGATTGTGTAATAGCCTGACACATCCATGTCGGCATCAAACTCTATATATAAACCTGAAAATTCAGGAGTAATTTGGCTTAAGCCAACACTCAATTCGTCCTACAACAGGGCAATTTCTCCAGATAAGAAAGTGTCCGAATTCCTTGCAGATATCAGTCCCTTGGAAGCGACGAAACCAGCTCAATATTGTTAATTGCATGTATATAAACTGTCAACTGACAGAGTATAAGTAATTAAAACCCCCGCCTTAACCGTGTGCTCAGCGACATCGAACCTAACAGAGTTAGGTGGGACAGACTCATAATACCCTCAAGTTCTTCCGTCGGAACGGAACATCTTTTATGTATCAGCGGATAATCCCTAGATGTTCGTGTTGGCTCAACTATACTGAACATCACGAGTCAGGCAGGGGAAACTTTAAATATATATTTACTTAAATTCCAGAGAATTATCAATCTTAGTTTTCATCAAACCAGCAGTTTCCACCACCATCTGTTTATATTGCTCAAATTCCCTTTTGAGTTTCACATACTTACCTGCCATATTCAAACTGGTCAGTATTGCCAGTTTATTGGCCGGCAGGGTGGTTGATGATTTTGCATACGTTTCAAGCTGGTTTTTGACAAGATCCAAGATCTCTTTAACATCCTCTTCAGTTGCATCTGTATAAAGCGGGTATTCCTGGCCGAGCACCTCAAATCTAACCAATCGTTGCACTGTGCCACCTGCTATTCATTCCCCTATCTAAATTGTGCAAATAAATATCTGACAAAGCATCACAGGGAATCAAAAAATCTGGTACAAAACAAGCAAGTTATCTTAACCATAGCTGACTCTGCATAACTAAATAGCAACAAACCAACTTGACAATCATCATTGAGAAATCTTCTTTAGATTTCTAGTTACCAGAATACAAAGACCGAGGCAACAGGTTTATATTCAACTTTCCATGGTAAATAACTGCGGGGAGCCTGCCGGGGAGGATTCGGTGGCATTTTCATTCAAAGATTTTTTTTCCTCATCATCCTGACCTTTTTCCCAATTTTCCAGGGCGGCCAGTATGCCGGAAACACGCTGGCTGACATCAGTTTTTTCATCCTTCAACCTGGTAATCGATCCCTGCAACTCTTTAATATAATTTTCTTTTTCGCCAAGAGTTTGCAACAGATCACTTTTCTCCTGTTTCAACTGATTAAAACTTGCAAGCAGTTCCTCTACAACACCGGCCAAACGAATAAGATCATCATTTTGTTCCATTTTATTTCAAGCTCCTTCACTCATTGCTCACCATTTTATGATTCATGCAGCTCTGCGGTAAAATACTGTTATTGTCGGCGACGGTGATACCGTTTAAATACGAAAACTCACCAATGGAAACATTATCTCCCAGCTGACTATCGACAAGACAACTGAACGAGGCAATATGACAATTTTCGCCAATTGTAGTCTTTCCCGAAATAGCAACATTCGGGGATATGATTGTATCACGCCCTATTTCAACCTCACCGCTGATGGTAATAGTCTCCGGCAGGACGCACGTTACCCCCTGGTCCATCAACCGACGGAGAAACCTTCTCTGCAGTGTTGCATGGGCAAGGGATAATTCATACCTGGAATTCACCCCCAGGGTTTCTTCAGACTGCCTGCAGAAAAAACGCTGAACCTGCAGACCGGAAGAATGGGCAATAGCTATAATATCGGTCAGATAGACTTCTCCCTGTTTGTTATCCGTGCCTACGCCCTGCAAGGCGGAAAAGAGAAAATTTTTCTCAACACAATAAATACCGGCATTGATTTCATTTATCTTCTTTTGTTCAGGGCTGGCATCCTTTTCTTCGACAATTGCCTGAACAAAACCGGAATTACCTAAAAGAATTCTGCCGTAATTTGTCGGCTCATCCACCACAGTTGTCATGACCGTCAGCTTATGCGATCCTGCCAGATGCTCATTCAACATTGACTGCAAGGTCTCAGCCCGGATCAACGGTGTGTCACCACATAATATCAGGACAACATCGCAAGCGACGGATAAGAGTGCGGGCTCAGCGACACGAACCGCATGACCGGTGCCGAGCTGTTCATGTTGCCGAACGAAAACCACGTCATAATTCGCGCAGGCCTGCTCGACCTTTTCAGCCTGGTGGCCGGTGACAACGACGGTCTGGTGGATCTGCAGAGGGGTTAAGGCATCCAGGACATGATGAATCATCGGCTTGAAAAATACTTCATGCATGACCTTGGCTCGGGACGATTTCATTCTCGTACCCTTGCCGGCAGCCAGGATAACTGCGCTGACATTCTGCTCATTCATGTGACAACCGGAAAAGAAAAATTATAGAATTTACCCTCTTGGATGATTAACCATAAAGCGAATAAGAACTCAAAGGAATTTTCGCAAAAAAAAAGCCCTCAGAACCGTAATCGGTTATGAGGGCTAAAAAAGGAATTCGGCAGCGACCTACTCTCCCACCAAGTTTCCCTGGCAGTACCATCGGCGCTGAGAAGCTTAACTTCCGTGTTCGGAATGAGAACG
>JAHILF010000036.1 GCA_018897105.1 Pseudomonadota bacterium | reverse complement strand
GAAAAACTGACTACACTCGTCGTCACCCCGGCGAAGGCCGGGGTCCAGAATTGTCGTAACTACCTGGATTCCGGCCTTCGCCGGAATGACGAACCTGGGCTCAGGCAACCGGCGAAAAGGCTTAAGTTAATGACATTGAATAGCAATGATAAAAAAAGGAGGAATAATATGTGGACGAGAGTAAGCGATTTTGATCGGATGTTTGGCGCCATGGATCTGCTTCGTTCCCGGATGAACAGAGTGTTCGGTGATTTCGACAGATCTTACGGCAATGACTATGGCTGGGTGGTTACTGAGGGAACACCGCGAACCAATCTTTATGATGCCGGTGATCACTTTGAAATCATGGCAGAGGTTCCCGGCATGACCAAGGACGACCTCAACCTCAGAATTCAGGGGAATTATCTTGAAATCAGGGGCACCCGCAAGGCGGATGCCCCTGAAGGATATAAAGTCCATCGGGTTGAACGGGGGGCTGCCTCTTTCACCCGCAGCTTTACCCTGCCGGCGGATGTGGATCCGGAAAAGGTTGGGGCGAGTTTGAAAGACGGCATACTCACCCTGACTTTGCCGAAAGCTGAAGCTGCTAAACCAAAACAGATAACAATCAATTAACGATTTCTTTGGTGTGCCAGAGAGAGAAAGTATTTAACGGAGGTTGCCATGAATGATAAAGCAGAACTTGTCAAGAGAGAAGAAACAACCCCTGAGCGCAGCCGTCAGATACCTGCGGTTGCTCCGGTAGTGGATATTTATGAGGATAACGATGAAATTCTCCTGCATGCCGAGATGCCGGGTGTGGCAAAAGAGGACATAACCGTCAATGTTGACAACGGTAAGTTGACGATAACCGGCATACGAAAGATGACAGCAACCGGCGTTGCCAACTGGGCCGAGTTCGGCGATGTGGAATATACCAGGATTTTTTCCGTGCCCCAGGCCATTGACGTGGGCAAGGTCAATGCCGAACTGCGGGATGGGGTGCTGAGACTGCATCTGCCCAAGTCGGAGGCTGCCAAGCCGCGGCAGATTGAAATCAAGGCGGCATAAAAAAAATCGCCTGAGTATCTTTGCTGCCGGGGACATCGGAAGAGGCTAACGAGGTGAAAGAAGCGGGAAATCGTCCCTGGGGCGGTTTCCCGCTTCTTTTTTGAAAAATGGAAAAGCGAGGTGGATTATGGATTTCAAGAAACTTGCACCATGGAACTGGTTCAAAAAAGAGGAAGAGGAATCCGGGTCAACCGTGCCGGTACGGCAGCAAACTTCTCACCCGTCTGCCGACAGGTTGTATCATCCGGTTGCGCAATTGCAGCAGGAAATGGACCGTCTGTTTGCTGATTTTTTCACCGGGTTCGGCTCATTTCCTTCCCGACGGCATGAAGGACTCTTTGCCGGGGCGCTGCCCAGCGGACTCTTAAAGCCCACCCTTGACATCGGGGCAAATGACAGGGAGTATACCATCAGTATCGAAGTGCCCGGGGTGGACCAGAAAGACGTGAAAATTGAAATAACCAACAACACGCTGACCATCAGGGGCGAAAAGAAGCAGGAAACGGAAGAGAAAGAGAAAAATTTCTACCGGATGGAACGTTCCTACGGTTCTTTCCAGAGAGTGCTGTCATTGCCCGAGGATGCGGATCAGGAGAAGATCAATGCGATCTTTAAGAACGGTGTCCTGACCGTGACCATGCCGCGCAAGGCCCTGCCGCAGACTGAGGTGAAGCGGATTGAAATCAAGTAGATAATGACGGGGGTGGGTGTGTAACCCCAGGTTGGCAGGGTTGAGATAACACAAAAGAAATGGCCGGCGTGGTGCCGGCCATTTCTTTGTTTTTTTCCGACGGAAGGTGTTTAGAGGGGTTTGTCGCCCCGGCGATCGATGCCGGAGCGTCTTTCAATTTGGGTGGACAGTTTTACATGCACCCCGGAGTTGACGCTCTGGCGCCGGTCAAACTGGTTTTTCCGCCGGTTCGGCCGGCGGGAAACCGCTATCAGCAGCTCCTGGTTCTGTCTCCGGTCCAGACGAGCCCTCTTCTCCTGTCGATGGGACAGGTTGACAATATAGTCTGCATTTGCCTGACGCCGGTCAGTGGTGATTTTCCGGCGATCCAGTCGGGCATTTCTGGCGATGCGCAGAGCTTCACGCACCGACTGTTGTATCGGTTGAGGATCTTCATCCATGTGCCGGTTCATGCTCGGCGGCTTGCCGATAAAGATATCAAGCATCGCGAAACTCCTTCCTTAAAAGTGAACATGAATTCCTGTCATGGCCAAAACAACTGCAACGTAATCTTCTACAAAATTTCCCATAAAGCAACTGCTATATTAATAAAGACGAGATATCCGGCCGGGAAGTTCCATTGGCGGGCAGATTCCCTCGAAAGAAGGCTATGCTATCTGCTTTTTCGTTGCTTTCACACCTTTTCCTTGATAATGAATCGTTATTCATGTTTGGCATGTGTCATGTTGGATCCGTTGAGCGGCGGACACGGAAAGCCATGGGAGGCTGAAAGTCTGCCGGGTTGCCCTGCTGTGGGAGAACACGGTTCGGCGCTGGGGGGGCACCGAGAAATGGAGACGAAATATAACCGCTCCGAGAATTCCACGCCTCGCGCGATCGCAGCTCCAGGCGTTCGACTCGAACGCTGGGGCTGGTACTCGGTGGCGCTCAACGTCTTGCTCGCGGCATTCCATGGTCTCATCGCCAATGCCTCAGGCAGCCTTGCCGTGGCCGCGGAACTGATTCATAACGTCGTGGATCTCCTCATGGCCGTGGCCGTTCTTATTGGCCTCAGGCTCGCAACTCGCAAATCAGAAGCCTTCCCCTACGGCCTCTATAAGGTGGAGAACCTGACAGCGTCCGGCCTCGCCGTCATGATCTTCGTCAGCGCCTATGAGATTGTGCGCGAGGCACTGCTGGCGCCGTCTGCGCCGATTCGCGCGCAACCCTGGATGCTTGGCCTGTTGCTGATCACCACGGCGATACCGCTTTTTTTCAGCCATTTCGAGATGCGCTCCGCGCGGGAGGCCAACTCCCCGGCGCTTCTTGCCGATGCCAGGGAGTATCGGATTCATGTGTTCACCACCGGTCTCGCTTTTGTGGCGCTCTTTTCGCAGTGGCTGCGCTTCCCGGTCGATCGTATCGCAGCGCTGCTCATCGTCGTCGTGGTGGTCAAGACCGGCTGGGATGTGCTGCGCGATGCGATGCGCGTTTTGCTAGACGCCTCGCTCGATGCGGAAACGTTGCAGCACATCCGGCAGGTCATCGACGCCGTCCCTGCGGTTTCCGAGCTTCGCTGGGTGACCGGGCGCAATGCCGGACGATTTCGTTTTGTCGAGGCAGGGGTGACGCTGCGTGTCGCCCAGCTCGGGAAGGCGGAGGAGGTGCTGGGGCGCATCGAGGCCGCCGTGCGCGCGGCGGTGCCGCACGTGGAGCGGGTTCTGCTCCACGTCGAATCTCCGGCGGTAACCCACCTGTGCTACGCGGTTCCGCTCGCCGACCGCCTGGGCGCGGTCAGCGTACACTTCGGTGAGTCGCCTTACTTCGCTCTGGTAACCATACGGCGTGCTGACGGTGGGGTGGAAGAACAGCGTATCATCAGCAACCCGCACCGTACCGAGGAAAAGGCCAAGGGTATCCGAGTCGCCGAATGGCTGGTATCGCTGAAGATCGACGTGGTTCTCCTGCAGGAGGATGTGCGCGGCAAGGGACCCGAGTATGTCCTGCGCGACGCGGGGGTAATCATGCGCCTTACCGACAAGCCCACCTTGGACGAGGCGCTTTCCTCACTGCCGCCTTGAAGGGTACCTTGAACAGAAGTGCCCGGTCAGAAACCCCTTTGCCTCTACCCTTGCTACCGGAGGTGGCCCTCATGTCAGGATCTATGGGAAAAGAGCAGATTTTTGAGCTTATAATAAATAACCTGCCCCTCGGTTTTTCCATTGTCGACCAAGCCGGGGCTATTGTCGAATTTAATCAAATTGCCGAGGAAATAACCGGCTTCAGCCGCCAGGAGGTCCTCGGTAAATACCATTTTGCCATTCTGCACGGTACTGCCGATGCGACTGCCTGCCCACTGCTGCAACGGACTTTGAAAAGGCATGAACAAAGCGTGGCAACCGAGTCGGTGATTCAGAAGAAAAATGGTGATTTTATCTCTATTTCCGTAACAACTTTTCCGCTTTTTGACTATGCCGGCACTTTTATCGGTGGAGTAGAATTATTTCGGGATATCACCGAATTCAAAAAATTATCCAAGGAGAGGGCAAACATTCTGTCAATGTTTGCCCATGACATGAAGAACCCGGTGATGACCTCCGGAGGGCTCTTGTCCCGAATTCTGTCTGGCAAGACAGGTGTTCTCACGGATAAACAGAAGAACTATCTTGAAATGGTTCAGGACAATCTGGGCAAACTGGAAAAGCTGATCACGAATTTTCTTGAATTTTCCCGACTGGAAACCAAGGAGTATCTACCAACCATGGCTGCCTACGATTTTGGGCTTGCTATGAAAAATCTTATAGACATGGCCAGCCTTGAAGCGGAAAAAAAAAGGATCAAACTCGTCTGTGAAGCTCCTGCCGATGTCCCCGTGGTGATCCAGGCGGACGCCATGATGATGGACCGGGTCATCTCCAACCTGTTGATGAATGCCTTGAAATATACGGAACCGGAAGGATGCATCACGATTACGCTAAGTGATAAAGAAAATGATATTCTCGTCCAGGTTTCGGACACCGGCGCAGGGATCCCGGAAATGCATCTTCCCCATATTTTTGACGCCTTTTATCGGGTCAGCCATGACACCGGCGGCTCGGGACTCGGCCTGTCCATTGCCAAGGGCATCATTGAGGCCCATCAAGGCCGGATCTGGGCCGAAAGCGCCGTGGGCAAGGGCAGCACCTTCAGTTTTACCCTGCCAAAAGGGAAAAAGCGGGAAGAATAAGACCCCTTGGGATTTACCCGGCTGATTCAATTCCTCATCCAGACCATCGGCGATATTTTCTATTGCCTTCACTCCTTTTCCCTGATAATGAATCGTTATTCATGTTTGGCATCAATAAGGGAGAAGTAATGGATTTTGCTACGCTGGTTAGAAAGTGACGGTTCTGGTGATCCAGCTTATGCCGTATTCGGCAAAAACTATTGCATACCCATTCGCCGGTAGGAGCGGGCCATGCCCGCGATAATGTTGCCCCGCTGTGCAAAGAAGAATACATCAGGAAAGAGGAGAAGAAAATAATGGATATCGCCATGCTGGCCAAAGAGGTGGCGGCCCTGGTGATTCCCCTCACGCCGTACCTGGCAAAAGCCGGGGAAAAGGCGGCCGAGGCGGTTGTCCAGGAGATCGGCAGGGAGGGCTGGGGCAAGGCCAAGTCCCTGTGGCAGAGCCTCTGGCAGGGCAGGGAAGAGAAAGAAACGGTGCGAGAGGCGGTGCAGGAGGTGATCGACCACCCCGCAGATGAAGATGCCGCGGCGGCCCTGCGGCTGCAGATCAGAAAGGTGCTAACCGAGGATGCCTCCCTTGCCGGGGAGATTGCGGCCTTGATGAAAGATATCCGCCCCTTGAACCTGCAACACTTCGAGGCCCGGTTGGAAGGCTCAGGAGCCATCGTTCAAGGGGCAGGAAGCAAGGGTGCCGGAGAAAGGGGCGTTATCGTTGATACGGTTCAGGACAGCACCATTATAACCGGCGATCACAACCGGCAGGTGCAGGCGGAAACCTATGTCGAACACCAGGATGTGCATATTCACGACACACCTGACCCGGACGTCTCCCATTTGCGCGATGCCTACCTCAACCGTCTGTTCGAGCAGACCGGAGCCCTGTCCCTGGCCGGGGTTGATCCCAAGGCGGCCGACGAATCCGAGGCCGGGCTTAACCTGGATGCCGTGTATACCGCTTTGCTCACCCGCACCCCGGAGATGCAGGAAAAGCAGGAGGCAATGTTACTCGGCGGCAGACCGGAGCGAGAGGTGCACCATCTCTCCGCCCTGGATCAGCTGAACCGGCACCGCCGACTGGTGCTGCTGGGCGATCCCGGCAGCGGCAAGAGTACCTTTGTCAATTTCGTGGCCCTGTGCCTGGCTGGCGAGGCCTTGCAGAGCAAGCGCGCCAACCTTGCCCTGCTGACCACCCCGCTGCCGAAAGAAGACGACACTGAGGAAGAGGAGAGTAAGGAAAGTCCGCAAACCTGGGAGCACGGGCCCATCCTGCCGGTGCGGGTGGTGCTGCGGGATTTCGCCGCCAGGGGTCTGCCTGCCGCGGGAGTCCGGGCCACGGCCGATCATCTGTGGTGTTTCATCAAAACCGAACTGCAGACAGCTGCCCTGGTTGATTATGCCCCTCACCTGCACCAGGAGCTGCTGACCAAGGGCGGCCTCATCCTGCTTGACGGCCTCGATGAAGTCCCGGAAGCCCACCGCCGGCGGGCCCAGATCAAGGAGGCGGTGGAGGACTTTGCCGCTGTTTTTGCCCGCTGCCGGATACTGGTCACCGGCCGCACCTATGCCTATCAGCAGCAGGACTGGCGGCTGACGAACTTTGGGGTCACGGTGCTGGCCCCCTTTTCGGCCGGGCAGATCCGCCGTTTCGTGGATCGCTGGTATGCTCATGTCGCCGAGTTGCGCCATCTTGACGCCCAGGACAGTCAGGGCCGGGCTGAAGACCTGAAGAAGGCCATCTTTGACGGTGAACGTCTGCGCGGGCTGGCCGAGAGGCCGCTGTTGCTGACCCTGATGGCCAGCCTCCATGCCTGGCGGGGCGGCAACCTGCCGGAAAAAAGGGAGGAGCTTTACGCCGATGCGGTCAATCTGCTCATCGACCGATGGGAGAGCCAGCGGGTGGTGCGGGACGCCCAGGGCCAGGTGGCGGTCATCCAGCCGAGTCTGGCGGAATGGCTGCAGGTTGACAAGGACAAGGTCCGGGATTTCTTGAATGAACTGGCCTATGACGGCCATGCCGCCCAGCCGGATCTGGCTGGCACCGCCGACGTGGCGGAGAAGGAACTGGTGGCGGGACTCATGGGGCTCAGCCAGAACCCGGACGTCAGACCGCAACGCCTGGTTGAGTATCTCAGCCAGCGGGCCGGCTTGCTGGTACCGCATGGTGTTGGGGTCTACACCTTTCCCCATCGCACCTTTCAGGAATACCTGGCGGCCTGCCATCTCACTGATCATGATTTTCCGGACCTGCTCGCCGAGTTGGCCCGGCGGGAACCCGGCCGCTGGCGCGAGGTGGCCCTGCTG
Organism: Pseudomonadota bacterium; assembly: GCA_018897105.1. Taxonomy (GTDB): domain Bacteria; phylum Desulfobacterota; class Desulfobulbia; order Desulfobulbales; family SURF-16; genus SURF-16. The sequence continues at coordinate 32,370 of JAHILF010000036.1, read as the reverse complement.
GCCGCGGCCAAGACGACGCGGGGCACGGCGGCGGCCATCTGGCTGCTGGTTGAGGCCCTTTGCTTCCGGGAACCGGATGATAAACTTCACGATGCGGCAGACAGTTGGGGGGCGTACCTGGCGGGCCAGGCCCTGCTGGAATCAGCCAATCTGGACAAGGTGAGTGAGCGTAACCGGGACAGGGTTGACCGGGTAAAACGCGGCCTGCTGTATCTGATGCGCGGCCAGGAAATGCCGGCCCTGGAACGGGCCGGGGCAGGCCGGGTGCTGGCCGGGCTTGGCGATCCCCGGCCTGAAGTCATGACGGTGGAGGAGATGGAGTTCTGTTTCATGCCCGCCGGGCCGTTCTGGATGGGGGACGGGGACGAACAACACCTCTGCCGCGCGGTGGCCCAGGACTGCTGGATCGGCCGCTACCCGGTGACCAATGCCCAGTTCCAGGCCTTTGTGGCGGCCGGCGGCTATGGCGAGAAGAGCTACTGGCCAGAGGCGGAACAGGCTGGCTTTTGGCGGGATGGCCGGTTCAAGGGGAACTACGATGACGATTGGCGTGGTGCTCCTGTTGACTTTGGCGCACCTCTTCATCTGAGCAATCACCCTGTGGTGGGGGTAAGCTGGTATGAAGCCCTGGCCTTTACCCGGTGGCTGACCTGCCACCTGCGGGAAGCAGGTTTGCTTGGCGCGGGCTGGCAGATTGGCCTGCCCAGCGAGGCCCAGTGGGAGAAAGCCGCCCGGGGCGGCCTGCGGATTCCCGCGCAACCATTGTTTGCCAAACCGGTGGAATTGGCATTGTTTGGCGGCGGAGGTTCGATTGTATATCAGGAGAATGCCCTGGCCAAACGGGTCTACCCCTGGGGGGAAGAGGAGGATGCGAACCGGGCCAATTATGACGAAACGCAGATTGGGTACCCCAGCGCGGTGGGGTGCTTTTTTAAAGATGCAAGCCCCCATGGCGCGGAGGAACTGGCCCGCAACGTCTGGGAGTGGTGTCGAAGTCTGTATAAGGGCTATCCCTATGATCCTGCCGATGGACGGGAGAATTTGAATGCATCGAGCAGTGATGGTCGGGTGCTGCGCGGCGGCTCGTTCTTCAACGACGAGCAGCTCGTGCGTTGCGCCGACCGGGACAGGCTCAATTCGCACTCCAGGGACGGGCTCAGCGGGATTCGGGTTGTGGCGTCCCCATTGACCTCTGGCCTCTGATCCCTCTGGGCTCTGTTACTCTGGTTTTTCCTGGCGCCGCAGGCAGTGGGAATTTTTTTCCACCACCCCTTGGCCGGATGCGATCAGGGATTGATTGGTCGGGGGCATGGCCCCCTCCTACGGTTGGAGCGTGGTGGAATTTTCGGGGCGGAATTTACTGCAATCATCTCCTGTCGGGCGGTAGGAGCGGGCCATGCCCGCGACAACATTATGAGCCAGCAGAGCAACAATCGCCATTCCATGCGTGACCCGCACCAGCAGCCGGAAAAATCCGGCCATCGGGCCTTGCGACGGGGCCGGGTATCCCTTGCCAACCATGTCTATCTGGTGACCAGCACGACGATTGGGCGGCAATGTTTCTTCGCTGATTTCCACGCGGGCTGCGCTGCGGCCCGCTGTTTCGAGGACCGCGCCCTGCTGGGCGATGCCCGCATGCTGGCCTGGGTGCTCATGCCGGATCACGCCCATTGGCTCATCCAATTGGGTGAAGAGGAACCCCTGGACCTGGTGGTGAACCGGATCAAATCGGCCATCGCCCGGAGGGCCAACCGGGTGCTGGCAAGGAAGGGCCCCCTGTGGGAGCAGGCCTATCACGACCACGGATTACGAAGGGAAGAAGACCTGCGGGCCGTGGCCCGCTATATGATCGCCAATCCGGTGCGGGCGGGTTTGGTACAACGCGTCGGTGATTATTCTTTCTGGAACGCGATCTGGGTTTAACGGGTCGCGGGGTCGGGGCATGGCCCCCTCCTACAGGCGGCGGGCGATCTGAAGAATCACTCCTCCCTTTTTTTCACCTCGTTTATCAGGCTGCCTTCGTGCAGTCGGGGCCTTGCCCGCGATAGTTTATGAACCAGCGGACGGAAAGAGCCCATGCAGCGGGAAGAAAATTCGCAGCGGCTCGGTGATTATCTGCTCAGGGATGCCGCCGGGTTTGACGGGTTGCGGAGTCGGGGGCATGGCCCCCTCCTACGGGTGGTGGGCGATCTGGAGAATTATCCCTCTCTCTCCTTCACCTCACTAATTAAACTACCTTCATGCAGGCGGATGCGCAGCAGCTCGCCCGGCCCGGTCTGGTTGGCCGAGCGGATGACCCGGCCGTCCCTATCCCGGCTGACAATGGCGTAGCCGCGGCCGAGCACGGCCAGCGGGCTGACCGCATCGAGCAAGACCGCGGCCTTGGCAAATTCCTGGCGTTTGCGCTCCATCTGCATGCGGGTAAAGACAACGATTTTTTCACCCAGCTCATCCACCAACCGCCGGCGCAGGACCAGTTGCCGGGCGGGGTTTTGCATGGCCAGCCTGCCTTCCAGCCGGTTGAGCTTCTCCTGGTGGTGATGGATGGCGGCGGCCATGGCGCCTGTCATGGCAAGCTGGCTGTGGTCGATCACCAGGCGGAAATGGTTCAGCATGGCAGTCGGGTCGCCCAGGCGCTGCTGCTCGTAGCGTACCTGCCGGCGGAGCATTTCGAGCTGTGTTGTGGTGCATGAGATGAGTCTGCCGGAGATGGCCGAAAGTCGTTGTCTCAGGGTTTCCCGGTCAGGCAGCACGTCCCTGGCCGCTGCTGTGGGGGTGGGGGAGCGGTGATCGGCGACAAAATCGGCGATGGTGAAATCCACCTCATGGCCCACGGCCGACACCACCGGCAGCCGGGACTCAAAAATGGCCCAGGCTGTTTTTTCCTCATTAAAGGCCCACAGGTCTTCGATGGATCCTCCCCCCCGGCAGAGAACGATCACACCCTCCGTTGCCCTGCTGTTGATGGTCTTGATGGCACGACTGATTTCCTCGGCCGCGCCATCACCTTGCACCCTGACCGGGGAGATCTCAATGGGCACGGAGGGGAAGCGGCTGCGGGCCAGGCGCAGGAAATCAAAAAGGGCGGCGCCCCTGGGCGAGGTGACGAGAAAGATCTTTTCCGGCAGAAAGGGCAGGGGCTTTTTCTGCTCACTGTCAAAGAGACCCTCGTCCGCCAGTTTTTTCTTCAGATTGTCAAAGGCGATCTGCAGGGCGCCGGTGCCGTATGATTCGACAAAGTCGGCGATGATCTGGTATTCGCCGCGGGGTTCGTACACCGAGATCCTGCCGCGGCAGATGACCTGCCTGCCGTCCTGCAGGGGGGTATCCAGGTAGCGCTGCTGGCCCTTGAACAGAACAACCTTGATCTGGGCCTCCCGGTCTTTCAGGGTAAAATAGCAATGGCCGGAATAGGGGCGTTTGAGGTTGGAAATCTCGCCGCTTACCGTGACAAAGGAGAATTCGGTTTCCAGCAGACCCCGGATGGAGCGGGTCAGTTCCGTGACGGTCTGGACTCTGGCTGCGTAAGGTGATAGGCTCATAAAGTTTATTGGTTTCTAATCACAGAAGAAGTGTGGCGTTGATTTTTTTGTGTACCGCTTGTATAAGTGACATTTTGGTCGACTGCGCGATCAAATTTCGGCTTTGCCGACTATGAGCCTCCTGCACACTCTTTTGTTGCAGTCCGGATTTTTAATTCAAATAAATTTTATAACTACCAGGAATCAGGAGACAGAATTCAGAATTCAGAATGAAAATGCCAGATGTCAGAATCAGTTATGCTGACTCCTGACTCATGTCTCCTGGCTTCTCACCCCCAAATAAGGATATTTCCATGCCAGAACAGAACAACAGCCCTTTTACCAAATTACATGTCGAAGAGGTGACCCCGGCCAAACGGACACTGCTGGATGAGTTGAATCTGCCGCCCAAGGCGAGAAAATTTATCGCCGATAATGCCAAGACCCTGCAGATTGCCCTGATTGCTTTCGTAGTCTTAATCTCTGCCTGGAATTTTTACAATTATTATACGCAAAAGCAGAAAAATGATTCCTCCGCCCTGCTGGCCAAGGCCATGCAGCAGACCGATACCGAAGCCCGGGACAAAGATCTGCAGCAGGTGATCAAGGAGTACTCCGGCAGCGGTGCGGCCATGTGGAGCAGGATTACCCTGGCCCACGAGCAGGTGGAGAAAAAGGATTATGCCAAGGCCCAGGAAGAACTGGCGGCCATCAAGAAGGACGTGAGCACGGGCAGCCCGCTGTTCCCGCTTGTCCTGTTTGATCTTGGCCAGGTCTATGAGATGAATGGTGATCTGGACAATGCCCTCAGCCAGTATACGGCCCTGCGGGAAATACCCGGTTTTGTCATCATCGGCTATCTTGGCGAGGCGCGGATTTATGAACAGAAAAATGACAGCGTCAAGGCGCGCGAGACCTACGAAATGCTCAAAACTCAGTCTGAACTGGAACCGGCGGTGCTGGAGTGGGTCGAGGCCAAGCTTGCGGTGAAGTAGCGGCAATGGAAATTATTTCCTCCCCCGGGGTGATGGCTGCCTGGGCTGACAAGGTCCGGCTGGGGGGCAGAACGATCTGCCTGGTGCCCACCATGGGGTTTTTCCATGACGGGCATCATGCCCTCATGCGCCGGGCCGGCGAAATCGCCGATGAGGTGGTTGTATCGCTCTTTGTCAACCCCATGCAGTTCGGCGTGGGTGAAGACCTGGCCCGCTATCCCCGTGCCTTTGAGCGCGATACGGAGCTTGCCGCGGCAACGGGCGTGGCCGTGCTGTTTGCCCCCACCCCCGAGGACGTCTATCCCGAGGGCTTTCGCACCACGGTGAGCGTCAGCGGCCTCACCGAGACCCTCTGCGGTTTGAGCAGACCAGGCCATTTTGACGGGGTCACCACGGTGGTTGCCAAGCTTTTTCACATAGTCAAACCCCATCTGGCTGTTTTCGGCGCCAAGGACTTCCAGCAGCTGGCCGTTATCAGAAAAATGGTGGCGGATCTGAACTGGGATGTGAACATTATCGCCCATCCCATTGTCCGGGAAAAGGACGGGCTGGCCATGAGCTCCCGCAACACCTATCTCAGCGCAGCAGAGCGGGAGAAGGCGCTCTGTCTGTCCCGCTCCCTGCAGCTTGCCAGGAAAAGGGTGGCGGCAGGCGAAAAAGATGCTGCCGGGCTCAGGGACGAGATTCAACAATATATTACATCCCAAGGTGATGTGGACGTTGATTATGTGGCCATTGTCGATGCCGAGACCCTGGCATCCTGCGAGGCAATCACGGACAGATCACTGCTGGCCCTGGCCGTGAAAATCGGCCGAACCCGATTAATTGATAATACCCTGCTTGCAGGGGCATAACTTTTATATTTAGGAAAAATCATGCAGCGCTACATGTTGAAATCAAAAATCCACAAGGCAACCATCACCCAGGCTGATCTGCTGTATGAAGGGAGTCTGACCATTGATCGTGACCTTATGGCTGCCGTGGGTCTTTATCCATATGAAAAAATCAAGGTGTATAATATTCACAGCGGCGACCGTTTCGATACCTATGCCATTGAGGGTGAACCCGGTTCCGGTGTCATCGGTCTCAATGGCGCGGCGGCCAGGAAGGGGATGGTCGGTGATCTGATCATCATCGTCAGTTATGCACTCTACACCGAGGAGGATCTGAAAAATTTTGAGCCCCAGGTGGTGATCCTTGATAGCCGGAACAAAATCAAGGAAAGGGTCAAGGGTCATTTCGCCGACAGCGTCCTCACCCGTGATGTCTGAATATGTACCTCCTTGTCGCGGCAACTGATCTCGAGCTTGAACCGGCCAGAAAGGCACTGGCCGGCGCGCAGAATGTGGCCTACCTCCTGTCCGGGGTCGGTCCGGTGGACGCCGCCTTTGCCCTGACCCGCTATCTGTCCCTGCATTGTCAGGTCTCGGCGGTCATCAACTTCGGGGTGGTCGGAGCCTATCTCCATACCGGGATGGCGGTGCTTGACCTGTGTGTGGCGCAGCAGGAGGTGCTGGCTGATCTTGGCATCTGCTTTACCAACCGGATTGAGCCCTTAACCATTGATGCCCTGCAGATCAACCGGGAGTTTGATCTGGAAAATGAGCTGTTTCAAGAGGCCCGGAAAATTCTGGATTTTGAAAACATCCCTTTTGTCAGCGGCAGGTTTCTTACGGTGAACTGCGTCAGCGGCACCGCCATCCGTGGTGATTACCTGCAGACGGCCCATCAGGCGATCTGCGAAAACATGGAAGGGGCCGCCCTGGCCAGGGTCTGCCAGGGGTTCGGGGTTGACTTTCTTGAGCTGCGCTGCGTGAGCAACATGGTTGAAGACCGCAACCCGTCGCAATGGCGGCTGAAGGATGCCTGTGCCACCGCCGGTTTTGCCGTGGCTAAGGTGGTGCGTGGGTTGAGCAGTGCCGAGCTGTCCCATATATAGTTAGACGTGAAAAGTGAAAAGTTCGGATGAGGGACTGATTTTATTTTTCTTTTGCCCAAACCGGGGACAGAATGATTTTCGCCAAAACCGCGAAAAAAATTCAGTCCCCTCAGTCTGGAAGAAAAATTAAATCTGTCTCCCGGCTCCTGAAAAATTATGCTGACTATCGGTTTTTCCCCCTGTCCCAATGATACCTTTATCTTCCACGGCCTGGTCCACGGATTGACCGGACCGGCATGTCCGTCTTTTGCGGAGCCGCTGCTGGCTGATGTGGAGACATTAAATATCTGGGCCATGGAGCAGGCCAGGCTTGATGTGACCAAGATTTCCTTTCACGCCCTGGGGCATGTGCTGGATGATTATGTGCTGCTGCGTTCGGGCGGGGCGCTGGGCCGCGGCTGCGGGCCTCTGCTGGTTGCCCGGCAGCCCATGGCCGCCCGGGATCTTGCCGGCAAAAAGATCGCCATCCCCGGCCGTTACACCACTGCCGCCATGCTGCTCAAACTTTTCAGCGGGGCGGACTATGAAACAGTACCCATGTCCTTTGAGACCATCATGCCCAGTGTGGCCCGGGGTGAGGTGGACTGCGGGGTCATTATCCACGAGAGCCGCTTCACCTATGCGCAGCATGGGCTCATCTGCCTGCAGGACCTGGGCGCCTGGTGGGAGACTGAGACGGGGCATCCCATCCCTCTGGGCGGTATTGTTGCCAGAAGAAGTCTTGGCAGGGAACTGATCCGGCAGATCGAGAGCTGCATCAGTCAAAGCGTGCAGCTGGCCTTTGCCGATGCCGGCAAAAGCCGCTCCTATATTAAACGATATGCCCAGGAGCTGGATGATCAGGTTATCGCCAGTCACATCGGGCTTTATGTGAATGATTTTTCGGAAGATCTGGGTAAAGTGGGCATTGCCGCGGTGGGTGAATTTCTGGCCCGGGGCCGGTATGCGGGTATTCTTCCCGCCTCGCAAAGGGAAGTTGTGATTTCCTGAAAAAGGAAGGACTGATTGTTATTCCGATTTCCGTGATAATTATTCCTGTAAATATTGAACCTGCAATCGATTTCGGTTATAGATGTATTGTTGCTTGACAATTTAAAGTCAGTGGCTATATTGCGACCCTGCCTAACTTGTCAGAAATCAACCATATGTTGGCTCCCGCAGCATGATTGTCAGCAGTGCCTTTACCGGTTTTTTTGTTTTTCAATATCATTCATTAATTACTACAGCAGGAAAATCTTATGAAAATTACAGGCGCACAGGCGTTGTTGAAATGCCTGGAAGAACAGAAGGTGGAAACGATCTTCGGTTTTCCCGGAGGCGCGGTCATCGATTTGTACGATGAAATACTTGCACAAGACAAGATTACCCATGTGCTTGTCCGCCATGAACAGGCAGCGGTGCACGCTGCGGATGCCTATGCGCGGGTTACCGGTGATGTCGGTGTTGCGCTGGTAACCTCGGGTCCCGGGGCTACCAACACGGTTACCGGAATTGCCTCGGCCTACATGGATTCAATTCCCATCGTGGTCTTTACCGGCCAGGTTCCCACGGGGCTTATCGGCAATGACGCCTTCCAGGAGGTTGACATTGTCGGCATCACCCGCCCGTGCACCAAACATAATTATCTGGTCAAGAATATCAACGACTTGGTGCCCACCATCAGAGAGGCATTTTATATCGCCAGGTCGGGAAGACCGGGGCCGGTCCTCGTCGATCTGCCCAAGGATGTCATGGCCACCAGATTTGTCTTCCCGGAGCCCCAGCAGGTCAAGATGCGGACCTACCGCCCGACCTATGAGCCGCATCCCGGTCAGATTGAAAAGGCGTGCCAGGCGATTCTGAAGGCCAAAAAACCGGTCATATATGCCGGCGGAGGCGTCATTCTTTCCAATGCCAGTGATGATCTGACCCAGCTGGCCAGAACCGCTGATATCCCTGTTACCATGACCCTGATGGGCCTCGGCGGCTTCCCCGGAACCGATCCCCTCTCCATGGGCATGCTGGGCATGCATGGTACCTATTACGCCAACATGGCGGTGGCCAACTGCGATCTGCTCATTGCCGTGGGCGCTCGATTCGACGACAGGGTCACCGGCAGGGTTGATGCCTTTGCACCCCATGCCAAGATCATCCATATAGATATTGATCCGACTTCCATCAGCAAAAACGTCAAGGTGCATATCCCGATTGTGGCGGATTGCAAGCATGCCCTGACCGCCATGAATACCTGGTTTGCCCGCAGTGAGGAGTTCAATGCCAAGACCGAGAAGGGAAATCACGCGGCCTGGCTGCGGGAGATCAATGACTGGCGTGTGGCACATCCCCTGGGTTATGTAGATACGCCGGATGTGATCAAGCCCCAGTTTGTCGTGCAGAAACTGCATGAACTGACCCATGGGGATGCCATCATCACCACCGAGGTCGGCCAGAACCAGATGTGGGCAGCCCAGTTTTATCATTTCAACCATCCCCGGGCCTTCATGACTTCCGGCGGCCTGGGTGTCATGGGCTATGGGTTCCCTGCGGCCATAGGCGCCCAGATGGCGGCCCCTGACCGAACGGTCATCGATATTGCCGGTGACGGCAGCATCCAGATGAATATTCAGGAGATGGCCACTGCCATGCAGTATAAGCTGCCGGTAAAAATCGCCATCTTAAACAATGGGTACCTCGGCATGGTCCGCCAGTGGCAGGAGCTGTTTTATGATAAGAAATATTCCGCCACGCCGCTTGATGTGGCGCCGGATTTCGTTGCCCTGGCCAGAGCTTATGGCGCAGTAGGTCTGCGGGCGACAAAACCCAGCGAAGTTGAGCCTGTCATCAAGGAAGCCCTGGCAACAAAAAATCTTGTGGTGATGGATTTTGTTATTGCGAGGGAAGAGGGGGTTTATCCGATGGTTCCCGCCGGAAAAGCGACAACTGAAATGCTTCTGGTTTAACACCGGAAATAGATAAGAAAAGCAGGGTATCCTTATGAAACATACCATATCTGTACTATTGCAAAATAAACCCGGAGTTCTGTCTCGCGTCACTGGTCTGTTCAGTGGCCGGGGCTTCAACATTGAAAGCCTGTCCGTTGCCCCCACGCTGGAAACGGATGTCTCCTGTCTGACCCTGGTGACCGTAGGCGATAACAACATTGTCGAGCAGATCACCAAGCAGCTGCATAAACTCATCGATATCATCAAGGTCACGGATATCAGTGAGTTTGAATTCGTCGAACGGGAAATGGCGCTGATCAGGGTCAAGGCCGAGCCGTCAACCAGGGCCGAGATACTGAGAATCTGCGACATCTTCAGGGGCAAGGTGGTGGATGTCAGCGCCAAGAGCTATGCCCTGGAGGTAACCGGTACCTGTGACAAGGTGCAGGCGATGATTGATATACTCCGTCCCATCGGCATCCAGGAGATCGTGCGGACAGGCACAATTGCCATGACCCGCGCCAACAAAAAATATTAAGCGATTGCTTACCCGTCCGGTGATGGGGAAACGATCTGATCATTATCATGGCAATAAACCGGTGTCCCACAGGATACCGGTTTATTGCGTCTCAGGAGAGAGACCTGTTCTCTTGCGGGCCAGTCGGGATTGAATAAATGAAAGAACCGCATATACCGGTGGCCAGGGAAGGTTATCCCTTTATTGGTTTCGTAGCCTTCGTGACCATGATTTTCGCCTTGCTTGGTTATGATATCATCGCCTTCTGGGCCATGCTGCTTACCGGCTTTGTCCTCTATTTCTTCAGAGACCCGAGCCGGATTATCCCTGTCGAACCCGATGTCCTGGTTGCTCCGGCTGACGGGAAAGTGATACTGGTGGAAAAGGTTTTTGATGACCGATTCGTCAATGAGCAAGTTTATAAGGTCAGTATCTTTATGAACATCTTTAATGTTCATGTGAACAGAATCCCTTTTCCCGGAACGGTTCACGCCATCACCTATTCACCCGGCCGTTTTTATTCGGCCGATACGGAACGAGGCGCCCTGGAAAACGAATTCTGTGCAGTCACCATGGCCACGGATTCGGGGCAGCGCTTTGCCGTTGTCCAGGTTGCCGGTCTCATTGCCCGCCGGATTGTCTGCTGGGCGGAGCATGGTGATTCACTCAGCCGCGGCCAGCGTTTCGGGCTGATTCGTTTCGGTTCCCGGGTGGACCTCTATCTGCCATTAAAAACCCAGCTTGAGATAGCACCGGGCCAGAAAGTGAAGGGCGGCGAGACGGTGCTCGGGTACCTTTCCTGATATTTTCCTTTGGAATTATAGTGCTTTGTCTTTTATGGGAATTATTATAGTATGGAATAACATTCGTTATCCGCTGTCTTTCGGCTGTCAGCAGGCCTGTGTCGTTGCAGGGTTGTTGCAGAGTTTTATTTTTGGGGAATAAAGTGATGCGAAATGAACATCAACAGGGCAATAGTCCGCGCGGTTCTGTTTACCTGCTTCCCAATCTACTGCTCATTATGGTCGTTGCCCCAGAGCCTCAGATCACTCTGTTTTTCATCGGTGTTCTCTCTATCCTATTCGGACCCCTGGCGGGGGTTTACCGGATGCTTGACAACCATGGAAAAAACGTAATCGTAAAGGAAACATTTGGGTAAAGACAGCTCACCCCTGAAAGTGGGCTGTCCATTGAGGATAACATTATGACAAACGGTAACGCAGCAAGCGACAGAGAGAAAGTTTTCATATTTGACACCACCCTGCGGGACGGCGAGCAGTCCCCCGGGGCAAGCATGAACATGCAGGAAAAATTCCGTCTGGCCCAGCAGCTGGTCAAGCTGCAGGTTGACGTGATTGAGGCCGGATTTCCCGTGGCCTCGGTGGGCGACTTTGACTGTGTGAAGAATATTGCCGACAATATCAAGGGCGTGCAGGTGGCTGGACTGGCGCGCGCCAGTCAGAAAGATATCGACAGGGCCTGGGAGGCCTTAAAAAAAGGAGAGAACCCGAGGATTCACACCTTTCTCGCCACCTCGGACATCCATCTGAAACATAAACTGCGGATGAGCCGGGAGCAGATGCTCGAACTGGCAATTGCCTCGGTGCAGCATGCGGCGAAATACACCTCTAATGTGGAGTTTTCCGCGGAAGATGCATCCCGCAGTGATCTGGATTTCGTCTGCCGGGTATTTGAGGCGGTGATCAAGGCCGGCGCCACCACGGTGAACTTTCCCGATACCACCGGCTATGCCCTGCCGGAGGAATTCGGCGCTAAGATCGCCTATCTGATGAAAAACATTGCCAATATCGACAAAGCCGTTGTCAGCGTGCACTGCCATAATGATCTCGGCCTGGCCGTGGCCAACTCCCTGGCCGCCATCAACGCCGGAGCGCGCCAGGTGGAGGCGACCATCAACGGTCTCGGTGAGCGGGCAGGCAACACGGCCATGGAAGAGGTGGTCATGGCGCTGCGTACCCGGGCGGATCGGATCAATGTGCGCACCGATATCGTCACCGAATACATCCATGCCTCCAGCCGCATGGTCAGCTCCATCACCGGCATTATGGTGCAGCCCAACAAGGCCATTGTCGGGGCCAATGCCTTTGCCCACGAGTCAGGCATCCATCAGGACGGGATGCTCAAGGAAAGGACGACTTACGAGATCATGAATCCCTGCGATATCGGTCTCACCTCCGGCAATCTGGTGCTGGGCAAACATTCCGGCCGGCATGCCCTGAAGGAACGGGTCAAGTCCCTGGGCTACGATAATCTCACCGATGATGAGCTGAATCGTGTTTTTCACCGATTCAAAGGGCTGGCGGATGTCAAGAAAGAGATGTTTGATGAGGATCTGGAGGCCATTCTGCTGGATGAGATCGTGCGCATTCCGGAGACCTATCAGCTGCTGTCCCTCGGGGCCATGAGCGGCAATAAGACCATGCCCACCTCGGCGGTGAAACTGCTGGTGGAGGGTAAAGAGGTGCAGGATGCCGGCCTTGGGGTCGGACCCATTGACAGTGCCTTCCGCACCATTGCCAAGCTCACCGGCACCACCAGCAAGCTGCTTTATTTTGCCGTCAGCTCCATTACCGGCGGCACGGATGCCCAGGGCGAGGTGATGGTCCGGGTGGAGGATGAGGGAAAAATAGTTATTGGTCAGGGGGCTGATCCGGATATTATCACCGCATCGGCCAAGGCTTACTTGAACGCCCTGAACCGTTTGGTATATTTAAAAAAAGAAAGGAATAAGTAAGGGTTTACACCATGAGTCGATCAGAAGGGTATAATATTGCGGTGGCCGGCGCCACCGGTGCGGTTGGCGGCGCCATGCTTGATGTGCTGGAACGCAGGAATTTTCCGCTGAAGGAGCTCCGGCTTCTTGCGTCCGAACGTTCGGTTGGTAAAAAGCTTGTTTTCAAGGGTAAGGAAATTCCCGTGCAGTTGCTGAGCAAGGATTCCTTTACCGGCATCGATGTGGCGCTTTTTTCCGCCGGTGGGTCGCGTTCCCTGGAATTTGCCCCGGCAGCGGCAGCGGCCGGAGCGGTGGTGGTGGATAACTCCAGCGCCTTCCGCATGGATCCCGATATTCCGTTGGTGGTACCTGAGGTCAATCCCCAGGATATCGCCCTGTACACAAACCGGGGTATCATTGCCAATCCGAACTGTTCCACCATCCAGATGCTGGTGGCATTGAAACCGATTTACGACAAGGTGGGCATCAAGCGCATCGTGGTCTCCACCTACCAGGCGGTTTCCGGCACCGGCGCCAAGGCCATCGAAGAGCTGAAAAAACAGGCCCTGGCCTATGCGGCAGGGGAAAAGATCGAACACGAGGTCTATCCCCATCAGATTCTCTTCAACTGTCTGCCCCACATCGACAGCTTCCTGGACAACGGCTACACCAAGGAAGAGATGAAGATGGTCAATGAGACCCGCAAGATCTTCGGCGACCAGACCATCGGCGTCACGGCCACCACCGTTCGGGTGCCGGTGTTCTACGGCCATTCCGAAGCGGTGAATATTGAGACGAAAAAGAAGATCACTGCAGCTGAGGTGAAGGCGCTGCTGGCTGATGCCCCGGGCGTGAAACTGGTGGATCGGCCGGATCTCAGCCAATATCCGCTGGCCACTGACTGCCAGGGCAAATTTGAGACCCTGGTCGGCCGCATCCGCGAGGATGAGTCCATCGCCAACGGCATCAATCTGTGGGTGGTGTCGGATAACATTCTGAAAGGCGCAGCGCTGAATGCCGTCCAGATCGCCGAGGTGCTGATCGACAAGTATATCGTCTGAAAAAGTAAGCCGATAAGTTGATAAGCTGTTGAGCTGTTAAGCAAAAGAAAACGAGGCCCTCGATGTCGAGCGGCAGCGGACCAAGTTCCGGTCGGCAAAAGTCTACAATAGAAGAATGCGCATTATTGCTGGAACGGCCAGAGGCCGCAGACTCGTTTCACCCGGCAGCGGTACGTTTGACATCCGGCCGACCTCGGACCGGGCCAGAGAAGCGCTTTTCAATATTTTGGCCCGTGAGGTTGCCGGGGCCAGGGTGCTTGATCTTTTTGCCGGGACAGGCGCCCTGGGTCTGGAGGCATTGAGCCGTGGGGCTGAATCGACCGTCTTTGTGGACAAAGGCCGTTCGGCCGTCAGCCTGATCAGCAAAAACATCCAACTGTGCGGCTTTTGGGAAAAATCCGTGGTGTTGCAAAGGGATTTGACCGGAAGCCTTTCCTTTTTGCAGCCCTATGCCACTGCCTGCGGGTTTCCCCTGGTTTTCATTGATCCTCCCTATAAGACTCTGCTGGCGGAACCGATCATCCTGGAACTCGGCAAAGGGGATATCGTCAGTGCCGGCGGCCTTGTGGTGGCGGAGTCGCATTCCGGCAGCCAACTGCCGGCAGCGATTTCCCTGTTTTCCCTGGTGGACCAGCGGGTATATGGTGAGGCCGGTTTCTGGTTTTATAAGAAAAAGGTTATGGAAAAAGAGAGGGATAGCTTGTGAGCGATTATCAGCCGTTTGTCGCACCTGACGTGACAGAGACCATTGCCGTGTATCCGGGCACATTCGATCCGATCACCATGGGGCATCTTGATATCATCCAGAGGGCCCTGCATCTGTTTGATAAGGTTATCATTGCCGTTGCCGAAAATGCGGCGAAAAAGACCCTGTTTCCGCTGGAGGAGAGACTGGAGATGATCCGGAACTGTTTCCCCCCCGATGATAAGCGCATCGAGGTGGCGGCAGTGAAAGGCCTGCTGGTGGATTATGCCTATACCAAAGGCGCCAGGGTCATTGTCCGCGGTCTGCGTGCTGTTTCCGATTTTGACTATGAGTTTCAGCTGGCGTTGATGAACCGCCGTATTGAACGCGAGGTGGAAACCGTTTTTCTCATGACGGGATTCCGCTGGATCTATATCAGTTCCAGCATCATAAAAGAGGCGGCCCGGCATGGCGGAGATGTCAGCGGCCTGGTGCCGGATCATGTCTGTGAAAAGCTGCGCCAGTGTTTTCTGGTAAAATAATATGATGTGATGGCAGGACCTGTTATGACTTTGAAATATTCCCGCCGGTTGTTTCTGCAAAGTACGGGATTGGGCGCCCTGGCCGTGACCCTGAATCCCGGGCAGGCGGTATTTGCCCAGGAAACCATTGCTGCAGATGCCAATGCGCTTTCTACCTCTGTTGTGCCCACTGTCTGTGCCATGTGTCGGGCCCGTTGCCCTGTGCAGGTTACGGTGCAGAACGGCCGGGTAATCAGGATCGAGGGCAATCCCGCCAGTTCGTTAAACGGCAGCAAGGTGTGCGCCCGGGGGCATGCTGCCATCAAACTGCTCTATGATCCGGATCGTTTGAAGTATCCCTTGAAACGGGTGGGAGAGAGAGGAGAGGGGAAGTGGAAGCGCATCAGCTGGCAGGAGGCGCTGGCCGCCATTTCCTACCAGTTCAAGAAAACCCTGGACGCCGATGGGGCGGACAGCCTGGCCCTGCTGGCCGGAGGTCCATCGTCCTATTATATCAAAAAGCTTTTTGCTGAAAAGGGCATCGCCAATATCTATGATGCCGCCCTCCGTAATTGCGACGGGATCCGCAACCGCGCCTATGCCGCCACCTTCGGTTTTTCCCCGGGCGACCCGCCCCGGCTGGATTATGCCCGGGCAAAGTGTATTGTGCTGATCGGCTGCCATATGGGGGAAAACGTGCAGGTGCCCCAGTTGCAGTCACTGCTCTCCTCCCTGCAGGCAGGGGCGGAGCTCATCGTGGCCGATCCCCGTTATTCCAGCATAGCCGCCAAGTCTTCCGTCTATCTGCCGGTGAAGGCCGGCACCGATACCGCCCTGCTGCTCGGCTGGTGCCATCATCTTGTCGCAGCCGGGCTCTATGATAAGCAGTGGGTGGCGGAAAACGTCAGCGGTTTTGCCGAACTTGAGCAACATCTCGAGCAGTACCCGGTGGAAAAGGTGGCGGGAATCACCGGCATACCGGCCCAGGATATCGTACGGACCGCCGAGCTCATGGCCTCCCGGGCCCCGGCCACTATTATTCATCCCGGCGGTCATCTCAGCTGGTACGGCAATGATGTCCAGCGGGTGCGGGCCCAGGCTATTCTCACCGCCCTGCTTGGCGGGGTGGGGCGTCCCGGCGGGCTGCAGCTGCCGTGGAATGCGGCCCTGCCCGATGGGGTGCTGGATTTTGCCGGGCCGCAAGCCGGTAATGACGTCTCCTTTTCCGCGCTGATGGAGCAGATGATTGCCGGCAGGATTAAGGTCGTCGGCTGTTGGGGGCAGAACCCTTTCCAGAATCATCCGTCGATCTATAAAACCATCGCCGCGTTCAAGGCGGCGGATTTTGTTTTCTGCTGTGATGTGCTGCCCGGCGAGGCAAGCCTCTATGCGGATATTGTGCTGCCCGAGGCGGTTTTCCTGGAGCGCCATGATATCCTTGAGGTCTGGTCCGACCTGGAAAATCCCCTGGTTGCCTGCCGTTTTCCGGTGGTGCCACCCGCCTTTGAAACCAGAGAGCCTTACTGGATTGTCAAGAACCTGGCGGATCAGCTTGATAGAAATAACTCCTTCTTCCAGGATAATGGCGCGGCCTTTCTCGACAGCCAGCTGCGCAAGGCGGGCTGGTTTTTAGGTGATCTCAGACTTGGCGGCGGGATCAGGCGGGTACATGAAGAAGTAGCGCAGCAGGAGGTGCCGCCGCCGGTTGCGTATGCTGCTGCACCGGAAGCCACGCCTGAGTCGCCACCGTTGGTTCCGGGGGCTGATGCCGCAATGGTCCAGCCTGACGAGACCCCACCCGGCCCGGCTGCTGCGGCCAGTCCCTCACTCAAGGTGAGCTTTCCCACGGCCAGCGGGCAGGTGGAGGTCTATTCCTCTGCTTTTGCCGCGCAGGGACTCCCTCCGCTGCCCGAATACGAATCGACCCCTGAGCCGCCTGTAGGTTATGTGCGGCTGCTCTATGGCCGCAGTCCGGTGCACACCTTGAGCAGCACCATGAACAACCCCTGGCTCAACCACGAAATCGCTGAAAATGAGATCTGGGTGCACGATAGCTCTGCCGCGGCTTTCGGCATCAGGGACGGCGAGCGGGTTTTTCTGGAAAATCAGGATGGCATCCGCTCCTGCAAATCTGTCAAGGTCAAGGTCACGCCGGGCATCCGGCCGGACTGCAGCTATCTGGTCCATGGCTACGGCTGCCGTTCCATGCACCTGAAGGAAGGTTTTGATCGGGGTGTATCGGATACCTCACTCATGACCAGGAGCAGCAAAGATCCGCTCAGCGGCGTAAGGGGCATGCGGGTTAACTTCGTCCGTTTCGTCAAGGCGAGGGGTGAAGGATGACAGAGGAGCGGAGGATTTTTCTGCGGAACGGCTGGGGCTGGATTCGGCTGGCCGCCACCGCTGCCCTCTGTTACCCGCTTTTCAGCTTTGTGAAGTTCAAGGTGCCGAAGAAACCCAGGTTGGTCAAGGTGGAGAAAGTGATGAAGGTTGGCGATGTCTACCTTGATCAGGAATTTGTCCTGTTTCGTGATGCATCCGCTACCTGGGCGGTTTCCCGCATCTGCACCCACCTCGGTTGCCGGCTGAATTTCAGTGAAAAGGAACATCTGCTCATCTGCCCGTGTCATCAGAGTATGTTTACCACCAAAGGAATAAGGGTTTCCGGGCCGGCCAAAAGGAATCTGCCGCTCTTTCCCGTGGAAAGGATGAGCGGTGAAAATGCCAAGGGTTATATTGTCTCTCTGTAATGCCGGACAGGCTATGAAACAAATTCTGCTGGAAACAAAATGGGGCGCATTGAGCCTCGTGGCACTCTATATCTCGATACTGTCGGGCGTCGTCCTTGCCCTGCAATATGACGAAGCGCACCCTTTCTACTCGGTTTCTTCACTTGATCTGCTCATTCCCTTCGGCAGTTTCTGGCGCTCACTGCATTTTTACTCAAGTCAGATTTTTTTTCTGCTTTCAGCTGTCCATCTGGTCGTCATCCTCTATGGTCCCGGCGACCGGCTTTCCCTGAAAAAATGGATCTGGCTCATTGCCAGCATGCCGGTTGCCCTGTTGCTGCTGTTCACCGGTTATGTGCTGCGCGCGGATGCCACGGGTGAGTCTGCCGGGCTGATAGCGGAAAATATCTGTCTTTCCATTCCGGTCATCGGCAACATGCTCAATTCCCTGCTGTTTGCCGTGGCCGAGGAGGGGATGAAACGGGTCTATGCAAACCATATTATCGGCCTGGGAGTCCTGTGGGTCATTTCCACCTGGGATCATCTGCGCCGTTACCGGGTAAGCGTTACCGAACACGATTGGTTCGTGCTGGGAATTTTAGCCTTTGCTCTCATTTTTCCTGCCCCGATGGAGCCCATGAGAATGGGAGTGTTTCATATTGCCGGCCCCTGGTTTTTTCTCGGGCTGCAGGAACTGCTTCGCTATCTGCAGCCATTTGTGGCCGGGGTCATGGTGCCTATGGTGTTTATGATGTCGCTGGCCTTTCTACAGAATAACCAGGACTGGGGAAGGAAAGCCAGGCTGTTTGCCGTCACCTGGTTGATTCTCTATGGCTGCATCACCCTTGTTGCCCTGGGCAGATAAACCGACGCGGACAGCTGTGATCAGCCGGCGAAAAAGCCGCTGCCAGCCGGTAAACTTTCCTTTCGCCCTTCGCCGGAAAGATCCCGCCTCCGCTGTTCCCTCCTGGAACCAGCAGGGAGACGGGATTCTTCTTTCAGTTCCCACTTTTTTTTGTAAAACCGGCGGGGACACGATTTCCCTGGCAGCAGATCATGAAAACTCTTTGACAAACCGATGAGAGAAAAAAGGATATACTTTTATCTGACATTGACAAATAATGATAACATTACATCAATTTTGTCTCTGATTCTTACTGCGGGCTGCAGTGGGGCCGGGGAGGCATATTGCCTGATAAGTCTATGAAATTTCTGGTGCATCCTGGCTGACAGGGGAGTGTGCATAGATGGGAAGCCTTCTTGAAGCGCAATTTAAAATTATCAGTGTCAGGGATTGCCCTTTGTACGCGGATGGAGAAGAGTTCCGTCTGTCCGGGGTCGCTCTGCACCCGCCGGCCGGCAAACCTGCCTGCCTTTTTCTGGCACGGGAGATTACCGAGATTGTTGTTGAAAAGATGGGGTCTGATGCCACTCCCGGCCCTAGTGAGAAAAAGGAAAAAAAGGACAAGAAGGAGTTCAACTGCAGCGGCTGCAGCGGGCTGATCAAGTTTGCCTATGTGGAAGAGAGCAAATTCTACACCCCGCAGATGCGCATGCTGGCGGCGGCGGAAAACCGCGATCAGTCCCGGAAAATGGGTTCTCTTTTCAGTTTGATGAATACCTTTTCCTTTTTCCAGACGCTGGAAGAGGACAGTCTTAAAGATATCTTTTCCTGTCTCACCATGAAGAACTTCAGGCCGGATGAATTGGTCCTGCACCGCGGCCATCCCGGACGATATCTCTATTTTATCGTTTCCGGCCGGGTGGCGGTACTTGATGGGAATAATAGCACCATTGCCTTGCTCGGCCGGGGTGAAATTTTCGGCGAGATGAGCCTGTTCAGCGGTCAACCTGTCTGCGCCTCAATCAAGGCCGTGGAACCAGTAAAAATCCTGACCCTTTCCGGCAAGGATCTGAGCCAGATTCTGATCAGGCACCCGTTTCTGCAGATGTCCTTTACCCGTCTGCTGGTACAGCGCCTGGCGGAGACCAATCTCAGTCAGGCTGAAAAGATGTCCATGGCCTTCGCCGGACAACTCATGGAACTGCCGCCTTCAGAGCTTTTCCAGATGCTTAATGAAAATGTTAAAACAGGCATTGTGGAACTTAACCTCAGTGAAGGTCCTGCCACGGTCATCTTCAGCGATGGAGAGGTGGTGCGGGTTCATTATAAAGGCCTGGACGGCGCCGAGGCCTTTTATGCGATTCTCAAGGAGCAGCAGGGGCGTTTCAAGTTCTCTTCATCAATCTCCCTTGAAGAGATGGGTGCGCCGCCCATTGCCAGTTTCATGAAGCTGCTGATGGATGGCTTACGGAAAATCGACGAGGAATACCCGGCGGAAGAGGAAGAAGGGGAGCAGTAACGCCCCCCTGCTCTTTAGAGGCTTTTGACTTTGATCTGGTAAGGTTTCACGGCAGAGGATTTGGGCAGATGGAGATAGAGAACTCCATTGCTGAATTCCGCCGCGGTTTTTTCCACATTGATGCCTTTCGGCAGGGTGAACACCCGGCGATAATCCTTGGCGTCGAATTCCCGCCGCTGGCATGTCCCGGTAAAGCTGGCGGAATAAGCGGCTTCTATGGTCAGGGTATTGTTTTCAAGGTTGATTGACATATCTTCCTTGGCAACTCCGGGCAAATCAGCCACCAGCAGTATTTCGTCATCATTGACAAAAATATCCACATCCGGGGTGTTGATCTTGCCAGGTTTGAGAACTTCCGGTGCATCCTGGGCCGGTTTAGTCATTTCACGTTCCGTACTCATTGCTGACCTCCTGTTATGCTGCCTGCACAACAATTTTTTTTGGTTTTGCTGTCTGGACCTTAACAAGTTTCACCGCCAAAATGCCGTTTTTCAAGCTGGCAGAGGTCTTTTCCGGATCAATTTCCACCGGGAGAGTGAAACTGCGTGAAAAGGAGGCTACATTACGTTCCTGGCGCAGAATGGCGTAACCTTCCGGTGTGTTCTCTCGGCGTTCACCTTTAATGGTGAGCATATTGTTGTGGAGTTTGATATTGATTTCCTCTTCGTTGACGCCGGGAAGTTCGCTGTAAACAAGGATATGATCGCCATCGTCATAGAAATTGGTGGGCGGCCATACGCCACCCTGGGAAAGATTGCCCCGGCCGCTCTCAAAGTCTTCAAGAAACCTGTTCATCTGGTTTTTGAAGAAATCCATTGTCCCGAAAATTCTGTCTATGTCGTTGAGTCTTCTGATCATGCTTCATCCTCCGTCTGCCGGTTATTTTTCTTTTTCATATCAGCATGTTAAGTTTTGTAATAATTAAGATAATTTCGGTTGCCGTTAAAGTCAAGGCAGGCAGATACTCGGCATTAACAAATTTTTGCAGTTTTACGGCATGATGATGGGATGTGTTTTTATTGTGGGCTGATCTGTGCGATTACTTAAACATTGAAACGTTTAACATTGCTTCACTTATTCCGGGGGATGGGAAAAACAAAAAAAATATTTTTGACTACGTCACTGGTTGACACAGTGAGTCAGGTAGGATGGGGGGAAGAATGGTCAAACATTTAAACGGTGAATCGCCGGAGCGTTTGAGCGCTTAGCCACTAACCGCTGAAACATTTTTTTACATGAAATATTGCGTCCATAGCCTTGAAGGACAGACGCAGGAAAATGGCAGCCGTTAAGAAATATTGATGGCTTTGTAAGAAGTTCCGACGCCGAATTCTCGTGGCAATAGATCTGGAACTTATCATGCACTGCAGGGCTGTCGGGGGGACTAACGAGACAGTCAAATATCGGTGAAGGTGCAAAAAATAAAAGGTTTTATCCGTATGATGGAGTAAGAATAGTGAATAGTTATTGAACCTTTATGTGGGCAGAGGCTGAAAATTTGCCGGAGTTGATGAGAATAATGGCGTGAAACGCAGGGTGGAAAAACATGAAAGTAGATCTGCAATTTCAAGTAGTTGGGTCAGAGATCAAAGTGGATCACGGCTATGCGCTTTTTGCCGCTGTCAGTCGCATTCAAACCGAATTCCATGCAACGGAGGATGTGGGGCTTGCCTTAATCCGGGGCAGATATGTCGGGGACGGGAAACTGGCCCTCGGGAAAAATACCCGTCTGACGCTCCGGCTACCGGTGGAGGCTCTGCCCTCCTATATCAACCTGGCCGGAAAAACGCTGGATCTCGATGGACATTCAATCAGGTTGGGTGTCCCGAACACCAGAGGACTGACACCGTCTGTCGCGCTTTATTCACATTGCGTAACCACCAAAAACGGTGATCAACAGGATCGTTTCATGGAAGAAATTCAACGTCAACTGGCTGCTCTGCAATGCAAAGGCAAGATAGCCATCGGCAAACGGAAGACCTTTAAAGTGCATGGGAAACAGGTGGTGGGATATTCGATGCTGGCTTCGGAACTTACCGCCGAGGAATCCATTGCCCTTCAGGAACAGGGGCTCGGTGGCCGCCGCAAGATGGGCTGCGGTTTTTTTGAACCGTGGAGCGGCAAATAATGGAATTCAAACACCTGCTCGCCAAAAGCTGCGATGATCCGGACAATCCGCCGGAAGCGGCCACGTTGGTCGGGCATACCTCTCAAGTTATTGAAGGGGCACAAGTTATTAATGCCATATTGAGGGAGCATGTCAGCCAGTTTCTTCCTTCTGATGCCACCTTAGAGATGTGGGATGATGCTGTCTATTGTGCAGCATGGCTTCACGACATCGGCAAAGCTAACGATCATTTTCAGTTGACCCTGCGAAACAAGTCATTCAGACAGGGATTTCGACATGAATCTCTGAGTATCATCATAATCGACAAGGTTCTTGATTCATGGTTGACCGGTTTCTGGCAACAATATCCCGACTGGTTTAAACCTGCATTGCTGTTTTCCTTGGCTGGACATCATCTGAAATTCCCAGATACGAAAAAACGGTCAGGCGTTATCCGTCAGGAAGTAATTTTTTTAGGAAATCATCCGCAGATACAATCTCTGTTAACTATTGGCAAAGACCTGCTTTCTCTTCCGGAACCACCCTCTTTTCCCAAGCACGTTTTTTCTCTACGCCCCTTTGATGAGAATGAATTAAAAGATGTGCTTTCAAAAATTATACGACGTTACACCTTCGATTTTTCCGAAAAACAAAAGAAATTCATCTCAATTCTGAAAAGTACCCTCATGTGTGCGGATCTTGCGGGATCTGCTTTGCCTGGGAAAAAATTATCTATCGCGGGTTGGCTGAAACCTCGTCTGCAAACCATTTTCAGCGGGGACGAATTAGCAGCAGTTGTTGCCGGGAAGCTTTCGGGTAAGACTCTTCAGCCTTTTCAAAAACAGGTTGCAGAAGCAAAAGAAATCACTGTGCTGGTTGAAGCTGGTTGCGGCGCAGGAAAAACAGTGGCAGCTTATCAGTGGGCAGCGCAACATGCCAGGGGCAAAAAACTGTTTTTCTGTTATCCGACTACTGCTACCGCTTCGGAGGGTTTCAGTAATTATCTCCAGGAACCAGACTTTGAAACACTGCTGGTTCATTCACGGATGGCGATTGATTACCGACTTTTGGCGAATATGCCGCCAAGATCCCCTGCCCAGAGAGAACTATCCTATCTTGGTCTCGAAGCAATTGAAACCTGGCCTGCTGCTGCAGTCGTCTGCACGGCGCATACAGTTCTTGGCATTCTGCAAAATACCAGGCGCGGTTTGTATGCCTGGCCTTCCCTGATTCGCGGGGTATTTGTTTTTGATGAAATACATGCTTTTTCAGAATTGCTGTTTGCCCATCTTCTCAGGTTTCTCCAATTTTTTCAGAACACCCCGGTTTTGTTGATGACAGCGACATTGTCGTCTGCCAGAAAGAAAGCTCTGAAAGAAATTTGCGTCGAGCGGGGAGGCATTGCCGTGCTTAAAGGTCCTATAAAGCGGGAAACAGCCAAACGTTATTCTTTAACCAGGTCAACCGAGGAAGATGCCTGGGATCAGTGTGCAAATGCGATTTCCGAGGGCGGAAAGGTTCTTTGGATATGCAACACCATCAGCAGGGCGATCGATGTTGCAAAGCGTGCCAATGAAATGAATTACCCGGTCGAACCCTACCATAGCCGTTATCGTTACAAGGACCGTCTTGTCCGGCAGAGAACCGTTATCGACGGATTTCTTCCCGATAAACCGGCGATGCTTGCCGTCACGACTCAAGTAGCCGAAATGTCGCTTGACCTTTCGGCAGACCTGCTCATAACCGAATATGCTCCGATGCCTGCCCTGATTCAAAGACTCGGTCGTCTGAATCGTTTTGAAGAGGTCCCTCAGCATACTGCGCCAGCTCTTTTTCTTCGTCCTGAAAACGCACTGCCTTATGAAAAAAAAGAAAATGAGGATTCATACTGGGAGCGCATTGAGGCATGGCTGGACCGTGTGGCGGATAACACCGGGAAATCTCAGAAAGATTTGTTCGAAGCCTTTCTTGCAGTCGATCTCAGCTCTGCGGAATCATTCGAGCTGCCCTTCAGTGACTGGGTGGATACCCCCTGGAGATCGGAAACAAGCAAGCATGCCTTGATGGAACCGGGTTATACTGTTGAGATGGTTCGCGAAGAGGATCTGGCGAATGGACATTTAGCTGAACTGGCGATTCCCATGCCGATTCCTCACGGGAAAAATTGGAACTGGCCTACCAAGGGTAAATATGTCATCGCACCGAAAGGACTAATTGAATATGACCCATTTTGGGGAGGGAAGTATGCAAAACCGGATGAATTTGAGATTATTTGAGCCGGGAATGACCCCGCTTCACCGTGTTGGTTTAGCGGGGCTCTATATGACACTAAAGCAATTAAAGACCGTCGATTACGAAAAGTATGGCGGGTGGAAGTTGAGCAAAACATCAATAGAGCTTTTTTGGAAAAACAATCCGAGAGAATTGATTTCGCCAATACTTAAAAAGGCTTTTAACATAACAAATGATGGCATTATCGAGTTCCTTGTTCATGAAAAACTTGGAATTGGAAATATTGAGCAAATACATATACATAACGCTCTGCTCCTAACTTATTTGCAGCACGGACAAGTTCGCGGCACATCGAATAATCGTAACGTGGTACGTGAATTTGACGGAAAAATAATTTTGTCAACATACAAACCTGTTAGTTGGTATTTTCATAATACACAGAAAAAATATGAAAAAATACTTTTCAATAAGTCTGGTGCTTTTATGGGGGAGAACGAATTAGTAAACTGGAATTATCCTGGTGGTGTTGTGCGCCATAATGCATATAGTAAATCAACTAAACTAACGAATACTCATGGAAATTTTTTGAAACTAATATTTGCACCAATAGGCTCATTATTTTTTCTGATTTCAACGAAAAATCATGAGGGGAAATTTGATAAGAGAAGAAAAGCAGCGATTGTCTTACCTCATTTAAAAGATCTTGAATCATATGATTATTGTTTTCGAAACTATCTACACTCTCCAGTTGACATGTTATATGCAAACAGCATGGGTGATGCTGGTCTGAATGCATTGGTAACATTGTCATTAAAAAATGCAGATGGAATGCTGCGTGAACTTGATATTGATAGTTGTACAATATTTACCATGGGAATTACTCCTTGGGCAAAACAACAGAAAAATAGAACGGCCATTAAACAAATTCGTAATATTAATATTAAAAAGCTTTCCTTTTTTTGTAGTATCTATCAGTTACTCCACAACAAAATAGTAATCAATGAAGATAATACTTACTATGTAAGAGCCAGCATGGTCCGGGGGCTCTTGGCGGAAAACATAGCTGCTGACAGACCGTGGTTTTATGATTTCAAGAAAGTGATGAGTTCAAGAACTCTCGCTAAAGAGACATTTTATGACAGGAAGGGGTTACATACAATGATAAATGAACAGACGACACACTGGCCATATGAAGAGGATAAGTTGTTTGTTGAAGCTATTCATACTGCTCTGAGAAATAGATTTGGAGAACTTGCCAATCGTAACAACCATCGAGCTTCTTTATCCCATGAGTTTACAAAGATGCGTGAAAAAATCAGGACATCATTAATGCGAGCAAAAAATGCTCAAACAATGCGGGCAGAAATTGCTGATCTCTTTGCGCGGGGCGGGATCAATAAAGAATTACAGCAAAACTGGGAAAGGCTTCTCTCTCTTTTTACCGGGTCAGACTGGCAAAAAACGCGGGATCTCGCCTTGCTTGCCTTAGCGTCCTATATGGGGAAAGAAACAGATACAAAAAATAATTCAGATCATTTAGAAAAACAAAGAGTTTGAGGAGGCGAGAGAATGAGTTTGCATGTTTTTGGTAATATTTTAACTGGATATGGTTGCGCAGCAAATAACCGTGGTGAAACCGAAGGAAATATAACGACTCTCCAGAAGTTACTTTGGAAAGGGCAAGTGCATACAGTCGTTTCTGCAGAGGCTATTCGTTGGGCTCTGCGTTACTATTGGCAGACGTCTGGACTTGATAGTCAAATTAATCGAAGTTGGGACGATATAAAAAATGATCATTCTTTCAAGGATCAAAACTATCAAGCATGGCATCCGACAAATCCGACAGGAAAGTCGTTTCTTGATGATGATTTGCTTGGCTTTATGGATGCTTCGGCGGGAAATGAAGAATCGGAGATGATGTTTGAAATTCCAAGGCGAAGAACAGAACTCCAACTGCAAGTTGAAAACGCAAAAAATAAAGAAAAATCTCAACAAGCATTAACAAAGTTTGAGAAGGCGATAACTAGTCTTGTCGAAGCCAGGGGAAAATTGGGAGATGCAATTCAAGAAGGTGATGAAATCAAAATTAAAAAACTTGAGGATAATATCGAAAAAATTAGAAAGCAAGCTGGGTTAAAAAGTTTGGCTATAGTGAGACGCGGCGTTCTTGAGGTCAGCCGTGCGATTTCAACAACACCGTATGCGGGGGATATTTCTTTTAACGCCAGAAGCGGGGTCAAAAGCCGTACATCGCTGTACGGGACCGAGATGCATGCAACCAGATATCAATATGGATTCTGTATGACCCCCGAAAGGTTGAAAATTAAAGCTCGGTGTCTTGCTGCCCTTGACGCGATCAGCAGTTTGGGCGAAGTTGCTGGAAACCACAGCCGTTTCCTTTTCGATTTTTCTCCGGAATCAATCATCCTCCGCATATCCAATGATCCTGCCCCGAGAATTCTCTACTGTCTGGCAGATAATAACGGCAAAATCAATGCAGAAGAACTGGCCCGCAAAGTCAAGGCCGGCGATATCGATAAGGATGAGTTGATCGTGGGAGGTGCGATTGCCGAATTGCCTGAGATCAAAGACATGGGTGTGCAAGCTGTTTTTGGCGGAATAAAGGAAGCTGTGAAAAAAGCTCAAGAGATCATCAAAGAAAAATTGGGTCTGAAAGATGAAAGCAACCAAGGATAATGGTGCAACACTCTATCTTTCGGTTCCGGTTTGCAGTTTTCGTAAAGGCTATGCAAGGGAATACCTGGAAACTGAAGAGATTCCACCACCCTCAACAGTCTATGGTTTTCTGCTCTCTCTGGTGGGAGAAGAAGATCGTTACAGGTATCGGGGGACGGACCTGGCCTATGCCGTTTTGAGTAAACCGGAGCTTTCAGTGATCCTGCGAACAGTCTGGAGGATGAAAGACAAAAAAATTCCTCCGGGCACCGGACAGAACAAACGTCCTGACTACCAGGAAATACTTACCGGCCTGGAAATGGCGATCTGGGTGAAAGGTGGAGAGTTTGCCGAACGTATCAATGCAGTCGGACAAAATTCTGCTCAGACAAAACGTTTTGGAGGATTATGTCTGGGGGAAAGCCATGACCTGATCAATGACATTCTATGGAACCCGAATTTATCAGCCAAGGAGGGCCATTGGCTTGTTCAGGATCAGGAGGGGGAATACCCTTTGCCGATCTGGGTTGATCATGTTGGATCAAAAAATACGGTATGGAAACAATTTTCTTTGCAGCATGGGAATCTGGAGTTGCCCGCAGAAAAAGACCCCCGCTGGATCACAATTGATAATAAACAGACAGGCCATACTGATTGACTATTGACTATCACCATCGACAGGGCGAATATTGCCAATACGAAATCAGCCCTTTTTGCGCCGGGCGAGAAACCAAGCCGGGATATCCCGGAAAAAGCCTGGGTAACCCTTGGCTATTGAATGCGTCTTGCTCAGCCGTTGATGACCAGCGGTTCCACCTCATCGAGATTGGTGGTTTGTCTGGCCTTCCAGAGGTTGAAGTTGTCCTGCATGGTCAGCCAGCTTTCCGGGCTTCTGCCGAGAGTTTTGGAGAGACGCAGAGCCATTTCGGGGCTGACGTTGCTTTTTCCCTGAATAAGACGAAGAAATGTCGAAGGCGCTACCTTGAGTTTTTCGGCAGCCTTGCGGTAACTGATCTGATAGGGATCGAGAAAGACTTCCCTGATAAACTCACCGGGGTGCGGCGGATTGTGCATGCTCATTAGTGATAATCCTCATAGGTTACGATATAGGCGTTTCCGTCTCTGAATTCAAAAACCATGCGCCAATTTTTACTGACATCCACCGCCCATAAACCAAGTCTGTTTCCCTTGAGCGGGTGGAGCCGAAAGCCGGGGAGGTCCATATCCTCGATACATGTGGCAGTGTCCAGGGCGGCAATCATGATCCGGAGTTTCTGCTTATGCTCAGGCCTTATGCCCGACACATTTCCGGTTTCGAAGAATTTTTTCAGACCCTTGTGTTTGAACGACTTTATCATAAATCTATTATAATCTTGTGTTGCGCAACGCGCAACAGTCTTTATCAATGGAAGCTAAAATGACAGATCAAACCGAGGATACATTTCAGTCTTTTCATCACGCGGAAAAAACCACGGACGAGCCTTTGATCCGGGTCATGGCCTTGCACGCCCTTGCCTACTGTGAACGACTTTATTATTTGGAGGAGGTTGAGGAAATTCGGGTGGCGGATGCCAATGTCTATTCCGGCAGGCGGTTGCATGACAAGATTGATAAGGGGCCGGATATCTATTCCCTGGAACTCGCCAGCGAACGATTGGGTATCCGAGGAAAGATCGATTGCGTGAAAAGGCGGTCCGGTGAATTGTTGGTTTCGGAACATAAGAAAGGGAAATCCAATAAAGGGGAAGAAGCCTGGCCCAGTGACCGTTTGCAGGTCCTGGCTTACGCTCTTCTGTTGGGGGAACATACTGGCGAGAAGATCAGTGAGGCGCACATCCGCTATCATGCCGACAACCGGACGATCAAGATCAGAGTCTCGCCTGAGGAGGCGGAAAAGGAGGTAGAGGCTGCTGTCCAAAGGGCATGGCAGTTGCGGAGTGCATTGCAAAGGCCGCCAGTCACGGCATCGGAATATCAATGCCGGACCTGCTCGCTTGCACCGGTATGCCTGCCTGAAGAAGAACGATTTTCTGAAGAGCAGGGAGACAGAAAAGTACAGCGGCTTTTTCCGCAGGATGATGAGCGCCGTGTTATTCACCTGGTTGAACAGGGTACGTCAATCCGCAAGGATGGCGAGCAATTTGTGATCTATCTGACGGATGGGACGAAAAAACAACTTCCCGGCCGACAGATCGGTTCTCTGGTCCTGCACGGGAATGTACAGATATCGACCCAATGTATCCATTTTTGTGCTGCCAACAATATCGGCGTCCACTGGCTTTCCTTCGGCGGCCATTATGTCGGCGGGCTTCAGCCGGGCGCCGGCGGTGTTCAGCGTCGGGTCCGGCAGTATCATGCCTTGAGTGATGCCGGAATGTGCCGGGAGCTTTCCCGGCGGCTTGCCCTTGCCAAGGTTGAAAATCAACTTCGATATATCCTTCGTGCGACCAGGAACAAAAATGAGGAAGAAAGGGATGCGGAGACGGAACTGGCAATCGAACAACTCCGGTCCTGCATAAAGACCCTTTCTTCTCTGGGTGATGGTGCAGCAGAAAAAGAGACAGAAAATGAAGAGACCGGCAAGGATGTAATTGATTTCGTCAGGGGGCATGAAGGAATCGCCGGTCGAATTTATTTCAGCCTTCTTCCCAGGATTTTGAAACTTGCCGAAGGGGACTTGCTGGCTTTTGACGGCAGAAATCGCAGGCCGCCCCGTGATCCTTTCAATGCCCTGCTTTCTTTCGGTTATGCCCTGCTTTACAAGGACTGCGTCGCAGCCCTGCAGGCGGTTGGTCTTGATCCTTCCTTCGGATTCATGCATACCCCTCGCTCGGCGGCGTATCCTCTGGCACTTGACCTCATGGATCTCTTCCGGCTTATCCTCTGGGACATTCCACTCATCGGGTCCGTCAACCGGCGACAATGGTCCAAGGACGATTTTGCTGTTACCGGAAAGCAGGTCTGGTTGAATTCTGACGGTCGGAGAAAAGCGATCAGCGTGTATGAATCACGGAAACAGGAAAAGTGGAAGCATCCTGTCCTCAACTATTCCTTGAGTTATGCCCGGACAATTGAACTTGAGGCCCGGCTGCTTGAGAAGGAATGGAGCGGTCAAGCCGGTCTTTTTGCTGCTTTGAGGTTACGCTGATGGCTGCGGAAAAACACTGGTATCTTTTTTGTTACGATATCCGGGAGCCGAAACGCTGGCGACAGGTATTCAAAAAATTGAAAGGAAGGGGAAACCATATCCAGTATTCGATTTTTCGGCTCAATTTGAGCAAGGCACAAGTTGAGGAATTGCGCTGGGAGATTGAGAAGGAACTGACTGACGAGGATGATCTGCTGATCGTGCGGCTTTGCCAGAGTTGCGCACAAAGGGTGATTGACAGCAGGGAACATGAACATAAATGGCATGAACCGCAGCCGAAATTCGATATTTTTTGATTCAAGCACCTCATGTTTTTCATAATGGGCCAGCGATGGTATTATCGGACATGCCATGCAGTGCCTGTGATTCTTGGCAAGGTGTTTCAAAGATGGTGCTTGAAGTTGATTTAATCCATCAATTTCAACATGTTAGGCGTAAAGGAAAAAAGAAAGGAATCATGTTTTCTTTGAAAAATTTATGTTTGGCTGGTAATGCTTGAAAATGTCACCGCTATCCTTACTCTGGTAAAGAACGGATAGGGTGGTGTGATTTTATCTTCGATGCCGAAAGGCGTTGAGCACATACTGACTCCAGCAAGCTCGCAGCATCCGGTGAGTGATTTTATCTTCGATGCCGAAAGGCGTTGAGCACAGATAGACAAAGCTTTACTGCTGGTTGAATTCAAGTGATTTTATCTTCGATGCCGAAAGGCGTTGAGCACATCCATCACCCCAGCGCTTGCATGCACTGACACCGCGTGATTTTATCTTCGATGCCGAAAGGCGTTGAGCACCCGCACCTTTGCCGTTGCGAAACTTGCTGGCCTGGGTGATTTTATCTTCGATGCCGAAAGGCGTTGAGCACTATATTTTTGTAATTTGGTTAAGCAAGCTGGGTATGTGATTTTATCTTCGATGCCGAAAGGCGTTGAGCACTCAATGGTATTGAATACCTATTTGTTGATGGGTATGTGATTTTATCTTCGATGCCGAAAGGCGTTGAGCACTCAAGGTCGATGAGCGGCCAGAATGCCACAGCAGACGTGATTTTATCTTCGATGCCGAAAGGCGTTGAGCACACATGGGGATGAACCCGTCCTCGTTTTTTTCATAACGTGATTTTATCTTCGATGCCGAAAGGCGTTGAGCACCTGGCCTGGATCGCAGCCAAACCGGCATCAAGATCGTGATTTTATCTTCGATGCCGAAAGGCGTTGAGCACTTCCGTTTCGGCTGGCTTGGTAAAGGGGAACGGGCAGTGATTTTATCTTCGATGCCGAAAGGCGTTGAGCACAGCACGGTGACGGATTTTTCGGGAGCGAAATAAAAAAGTGATTTTATCTTCGATGCCGAAAGGCGTTGAGCACGACGGACGCCATAGAGTGATGAGGGCACTGCTTGAGTGATTTTATCTTCGATGCCGAAAGGCGTTGAGCACTTCTGTATTGAATGCTCAAAGGCTGGATGGTTACAGTGATTTTATCTTCGATGCCGAAAGGCGTTGAGCACTTTTTCCCCTGGTATAAGGATACAAAAAATACAATTGTGATTTTATCTTCGATGCCGAAAGGCGTTGAGCACTTTAGACCCAGACCAGGCAGATGATGGCACAGATTGTGATTTTATCTTCGATGCCGAAAGGCGTTGAGCACTACCATGAAAGCCCTGGGCACATAAAGTTGGCTGAGGTGATTTTATCTTCGATGCCGAAAGGCGTTGAGCACATAGATACGGCGGGAATGAAGAGCCGGAAGACTTGGTGATTTTATCTTCGATGCCGAAAGGCGTTGAGCACTTTATATCGCCAGGTTTGCGGACGTGCACAAAAACGTGATTTTATCTTCGATGCCGAAAGGCGTTGAGCACATTATCTGATTAATTGCTTCCGATTAATTTGTTCGTGATTTTATCTTCGATGCCGAAAGGCGTTGAGCACTTCATACTTGATACACGCCTCACCGTTTTTCGACGTGATTTTATCTTCGATGCCGAAAGGCGTTGAGCACGAAGTAGCCAAAGCAATAGGAAAAACACAAGGAGCAGTGATTTTATCTTCGATGCCGAAAGGCGTTGAGCACTGCTATGCGTATGCCGGTGACGATCACAACGGGCAGTGATTTTATCTTCGATGCCGAAAGGCGTTGAGCACTGAATAACACGGTGGAAAGGAGAGAAACGATGAACGTGATTTTATCTTCGATGCCGAAAGGCGTTGAGCACTT
>JAHILF010000035.1 GCA_018897105.1 Pseudomonadota bacterium | reverse complement strand
GGTCAGATTTGGTTGCGCCGATTGAGCAAAACCGCAGGCGTAGCAGTGCTCCGGCGAGGATTTTGCGATTGAGGCACGGCCAAAGATGGCCTGAAGACGGGATGCGTTATGGTATTTTGGCATTTTCCGAGTCCCTTATAACCGATTTTCTTATCCTTGGCCCAGAAAGGTATGAGGCCCCATTTGAGCATGGCAAGCTCGCGGTCCGGTGTGCCGGAAATAAGCCGCACCGCAGCAATGTCCTGCGATGGCGCGATATTATATCGTGGTTCAAGGCCGGGCGTTTTCTTGAGGTTGAAATGGCTGGCCAGTTCTTCTGGTGTTGGCAGGGCAAAGCGGCCACACATGATGCATCACAGAGTCAAGTTGAATGGAAAAAAAGCGGTATCCGTATAGTAAAAGAATAACAGAGGGAGCCGCTACTTGTGCACAAAAAAATCAACCAGGCATAAATTGAGGTGGTAGGATTTTAATGGACACTTTCTTAAGAGTGGATTTATAGTCCGTGACGAGGTGTTCAATGAAAAAGAAAAGACAGAAGTATACTCAGGAATTCAAAGAAGAAGCTGTAAAACTAATCACAGAGCACCTCCCGCATTTGTAACATATTGTCCTGCTGCTGGATCACGGACGGTACAGCCGCGTGCAGCAACCGACGGACAACGGTATCCACCAGGTAGAAAACCGGTCGGTCAAGTTCCTTGGTGAGATCGTAATAATCCCCACCGGAAAGAATCAACCGGTCCGATAATCCCTGGCATATGGCGCGGTCTTAAACCAGTCGACCTGACGCCGGTCATCCGCATCGATAACCACCAGGATACTCGTGAGGCGGACATAGTCCCGGGGATTGAAGGTGAATCCCTTGGGAAACAGAACGCCCCCCTTGCCGTCCGGGATATTGATATCCAGGGTATAGGTCATGTCAACCATGAAGGACCTGTTCGACTTTGCGGCCGGCAGGTGATTCAGATCCCCCGGCCTGAAGTTTTTGATCATCGCCAGCTTCTTTTGCTGATCAATGGCTTTTCCCCAGTCAACCTGCACGGCCGCCTCCCTGATCTCGGCCAAAGCGTCCGTTTCCACAATAGGGAAGACGTTCCCCACCATGCCGAGATGTCTGGCAAAAGAGACCTCGGCATCCAACATGCGATAAATATTGCTGTTACTATGATTGCTCGAAGACGCACGTATTCTCTGTCATCAAAAAAAATCCATGTAACGAGCGGCTATGCTCCGCTACTCACTTTTTCCCGGGGATGTGACGCTTTGGATAAGAAAAAAGACTTGGTTGTCAACAGTTTGATATTTTCAACCTACCTCAGCTACACCGGGTCATTAGTGACCCGGTGTGATTAATAGCATCCATTCACAATTTTCTATGTATTTTCAAATTAGAGAGAAGACAAGTTTAAAAAAAAGCGGGTCATGAATGACCCATATCTTAATTATTTAATAAATTTAAATTCCATAATTTCAATAGGTTGGCAAAATATGGTCTTTGGCATGCTTATTGTTATCGACTAAGGGAAAAAACTATATAACCGCCGATTACTGCGAGGAACTGCAAGCGGTGCGAGAACACGGACAAGATATAGACGGACAAGATATAGAACGTATTGCACGTGAGATAGAACAATATATTCATGCTCACCCGCATGCCGCTGATTCTTTGACGGGTATTGCGAGATGGTGGTTACCTATGCAACGCTACTTGGATGCGCAAACAAAGGTGAAAATGGCGCTTGATCTTCTGATTGCGCGGGGACGGGTCGAAAAAAAAGTGAATATTGATGGGACGTACATATATAGCATCAGGACTAATTCCAATACTTGTAAATAGTTTATATACCTCACATAAATGATTTTGCAGAGGTAGAAATGGCAAATATTTCGAGCATACATTCGGTGGGGAATTCGTTGATCACATTTTTACGGAACACATATCCTCAGACCTTGCGTGATGCCCATCCTTGTGATTTTCGAGTGCTGTCAAGCGGTGAATTGGCGGATGAAACCGACTTCGGCACAACATTATCACTATATTTGTACCGGGTTATCATTAATGAACATTTACGGAACCGGCCTTTGTCACATCTTTCCAACGAATCACGGCCCCCGCTGTCCGTTGATTTACACTTTATGTTGAGCATCTGGACGGACAGTGCCGTTGCTGAACATACAATCTGTGCATGGGTCATGCAGCAACTTCATCATCACCCTATCATGGACAGGTCGTCATTATCATCCGATGGGGGGTGGGGCGCCGATGATGTGGTTCATATTCTGCCGTCGGAACTGTCCAATGAGGATCTCATGCGCATCTGGGATACCGTGGCGCCGAATTACCGCTTGTCGGTGTCATATATTGCCCGGGTAATTCGGATTGATCCGGAAGATATGAGTGTCGGCCAGCCGGTGGTGGCAACGCGATATCAATACGCTCAAAACGGGAGCCATTCGGGTGGTTAATGTCATTGAGTTTATAGACCGGCGAGTGCTGGGGGCGGTGCGATTTGTTGACCGGGCAACCGGTTATGTTTTGAAACGCCCGCTGCATGTATCCGCAGACTCAGTGAATTTCATCCGCAACCGTTCCTTCCATTACGTTATTGCCAGTGCACCGGGACTGGAGAGTCACACTCATGCATTTGAGCAACCGCCGGAGGAGCCGCCTCTGAATACGTTACCCGTTATCATCCGTGTGGAAGATCCCCTGAAGCAATACCTGCCACGCATAGTTGATATGCTCCTGCCGCGGGATCCTGACCCTGACAATGCAGCCAATAACGATTCTCTGTTCAAAGCGCTTAATGTCAACCTTTACCCGGCCGGCACAGCGCCGGTGAGAGCTAACTGGAGCACCGTTCGTGGGTCAATAACCCGCAATGATGAACCAATCCGAGGTGCTTTGTTGCGGGTGGTACGCCGTGCCGATGACGAAGTGCTGGCCAGCGGGATTTCCGATGAACGGGGTGAAGCCCTGGTGATTATCCCGGGTGTGCCCATTACCCAGTTTGCCGATGAAGATGATGATAATGGCAATGATGATCAACCGGTTATTGTAACGGATTTGCCGGTAAGACTGGAGATATCCTTTGATGCGGGTGTCCCGTGGCCCAGCAATCCCGACACCCTGGAAACGAACCATGCAACGACAATAAGAGCTGCACAAGACTTGACCTTACGAACCGGCAGGATGGAGAGAGCAATATTTGCATTAACTTAGGGCTATTACAAAAATCACTTCACCTCATCACTGCGAATTAATATTTAAAAGAACTCTTACGGGAATCATTCAAAAAGGAAATTAAATTTTGACCTAGATTGAGCGATTGACCAACCCTAATCACCTTCAAGGAGAAGAGCCATGCCTGAATATTTAGCACCAGCAGTCTATGTTGAAGAAACCAGTTTCCGCGCCAAATCAATTGAAGGTGTAAGTACCAGCACAACAGCGTTTGTGGGACCGACCCGCAAAGGGCCGACAACCGGGACTCCCGAGTTGATCACCAGTTTTGGCGATTTTGAACGTATCTATGGCGGGTTTGGGAATTTAAGCTTTTCCGGCGGGGTTCCGAATTACATTGCCCATGCAATTCGCAACTACTATGACAATGGCGGTTCGCGCCTTTTTGTCGCACGGGTTTATATGCCGCCTGGGGGGGGGGCTGGCGTGGCGGAATCGGCATTTATTGGTGATAACCCTGATAATGCCAATAATATTCGTTTTGTCGCCCGGACTCCCGGAACAATTGGCAATGGGCAGGCTACGGTCAATCTGGTGCCCAGCGCGGCAACGGCTCAGTCCATGCTCCGGGCGCCGCAGGGCACCATGCTCAACGACGGGTCTAATAACCTTTTTATAAGAAGGGGTGACAACTGGTTTGATTCATCGGATACCCCACTTCCCGGGCCGGTAGGCGCCGGCGCCGCATTCGTTACCATCAATGTATTAACCAGGGATGATGATGCCAATGAAACATTTTATGAAGATATGGGATTTACCCCGGGTCATCCGCGTTACATAGGTGACGTGCTCAGCGCCACCCCCACCCGCCGCATCGAACAACTTGAGAATACATTTGCCATTGCAGTGGGCACCGGAGTCACGCCATTCCGGCTGCACGAAATATTAGCGGCAATCACCAATCCGATCACATTGGCAAATGGCAGTGACGGTGGGGAACCGAATGCTGGTGCTTACATCCAGCCATTGCTGGATCTGGCCCGGGTTGAAGAGATATCGATTATCGCGGCGCCCGGATATTCAAGTTTTGCGGATCGTAACGGCATCCAGGAGGCACTCCTCACCCATGTGGAAACCCGGCGCGCCTATCGTTTTGCCGTATTGGATGCACCGGCCAATCAGACAGTAACCGAGGCGCTGACGGTAAAAAGCCGGATTGATTCAACCTACGCCGCCCTGTATTATCCCTGGGTCGTTACCTCGAACCCCTTGTCACGACCCAATGATGAGAGTATCCCCAGGGAAATTATGCTGCCACCCTCCGGTTTTATCTGCGGCATTTTCGCCCGCAACGATGTGAACAGGAGTGTCAGCAAATCACCGGGCAACGAGATCGTGCGCGGCGCCATCCGTTTTGAAACCGACATCAGCTTTGCCGAACAGGAAGTGCTTAATCCACGCGGCGTCAATTGCCTGCGGTTCTTCCCTGGCCGGGGCTACCGGTTGTGGGGCGCCCGCACCACAAGCTCCGATCCGGAGTGGAAATATGTCGGGCCCCGGCGCTACTTCATCTATCTGGAACATTCCATTGACCGCAGCACCCAATGGGCCGTGTTTGAAAACAACGGTCCCCGGCTCTGGTCAAACATCAGAGAAACCGTTTCCGATTTTCTTTACAACGAATGGCGGTCTGGGGCGTTGCTTGGTTCAAGGCTCGATGAAGCCTATTTCGTCCGTTGTGACCGCAGCACCATGACCCAGAATGATCTTGATAATGGCCGCTTGATCTGTCTCATCGGTGTTGCGGTATTGAAACCCGCGGAATTTGTCATCTTCAGGATTGGCCAAAAAACAGCTGATGCTCGTAACTAACAGGAGGATTATACCATGGCTCGAGTAACCCCCTATGGCGCCTTTAACTTTCAAGTGAGTTTAGGAGAAGGCAGTAGAGATGCAGCCCAGATCATCGGTGGATTTTCCGATGTTTCAGGACTGGGGACCGAAATTACCGTAGCAGAGTACCGCAATGGTAATGAAAAAGAAAACCACGTCAGAAAGGTGCCCGGTGTCTATAAGGTTTCGGATGTAACGCTCAAGAGAGGCATTGTTAATTCAGAGGATTTATGGGCATGGATTACCGCGGTTCAACAGACCGGCTATAAGGGCCAGCGCACGGTGCACATTAAGCTCATGGACGAAACCGGCGACACAGAAGTACAGGGATGGACCCTCAACAACGCGGTGCCAACAAAATATACCGGTCCGACCCTGGCGGCAAAGGGTGGTGGAGACGTGGCCATGGAAGAGTTGGTCCTGGCTTCGGAGTCCATTCAATTTGAACAATTATCCAGAGACTAAGCCAGCTCAATGAAAGGATTGAACTTTTACGTTCATAAACCGATCCAGGAAAGCGCTCCCAACCGAGTTGACATAGCCTGCTTTGTGGGACTTGTCTCTTTGCGTTGCGGTAAGTTGCCCACCGAGGTCGCGACATGGCTTCAACACCAGGGATGGCTCAAGGCTGATAACCATTTGTCATCACCCTATCACCGGAACGAAGCCATGGATTTATTGGACGTGCCGGTGCCTATTGAGGATTGGGACAGTTTTGATGCCCTGTTTGCCTGGGATAAACGTTATTTCGGCGGTGAAAAAGGGATTACTTACCTCGGGGCGGCTGTCCGGTCCTTTTTTGCCCAGGGTGGCCGGAGATGCTACATCATCAGAGTCGGTGATCCGCTGCCGTTTAATGCCGCCCGACCTGAACGTGAGGCATTGCTGGCCAAACTCATCCCTGGGTATCCAATGGTGGTCAGTTCCAACAAATCGGATCGTACCAGTTGGCAAGGAATCGGGCATCTCTTCGGTTTGCCGGATGTCTCATTTTTGAGTCTGCCGGATCTGCCGGATCTGACCCAGTCCGAACAGGAACGTATCCCCTCTGAACCCACGCAGATACAGGCCCCCCCAGAACAGTTCGTTGTTTGCTCCGAGCCCAGCTCGACACCGCCTGCGGACAATGTAATTGGCCGCATCCCGGCGCCCCGCTGTGATGAACTTGGGTATTGCCAATGGGCGCAAGCAGTTAACGTGGCCGCAAATTTCATCGCAACCCACCGCAGGGAGGTGCAATTGGTTGCCAGTCTGCCGTTGCCGGAAAAAAGACTATCCGCCTCGGACAATATGCTGCGCTATATCCATCAAAAACACCTGCTTTCCGGTGATATTGAAAAAAGCCATACAAAATTATGCGCTGATAATCCCCACGAATTTCGCAGTGTGGCAAGCGCCTTTGTCCAGCTTTGTTATCCCTGGGTCCGCACCATTGCCGCAAGAAGGATTCCTGAAGAACTGGAAACTCCGGAAGGTGCTTTAATAGGTCTTCTCGCTAAAAATGCCCTGACCCGGGGAACATTTCGCAGCGCAACGAAGCTGCAACAACGCGATATTGTGGATCTCAGCCCTGTGCTGCGGCAGGAACAGATCCATGGGCGCCATCCGCAGGCCACCAGCGACGCTTCACCCGGCGCCGTGCTCATTGACCGGGTAACATTGTTTTCCCATACGCCGGAAGGCATCAAAATGATATCCGATGTGACCACCAGCAACGATGTTCAGTACCGTCCTGCCAGTATCAATCGTTTGTTTTCCCTGATTATCCGCGCGGCCCGCCGGATCGGGGAAGAATTTGTCTTTGAATCATCCGGTGAAGCGCTTTGGAGTCGTTTGCGCGACCTCATGAGTGATTTGCTACTTACCCTCTATAAACAGGGAGGGCTCCGCGGAACCACCCCGGCGGACGCGTTTCATGTCCGTTGTGATCGCAGCACCATGACCCAGCATGATATTGATATGGGTCGGGTCATTGCCATAATCCAATTTGATCCGGCCGCTTCCATTGAAACCATGAATGTGGTGCTGACCATGGATGAAGGATCTCATGTTTCATTGAGCTCATTGGGCATTCAGGAGGATGCGGCATGACCCTACCTGAAAAGGAAAACTACCCGTACCCACTGCATGTGTTTCGCTTTCATGTTGATTTTGAAGAGAAACTCTTGCATCCCAATGGTGAACCACGAAATGTCGTCTTGTGCAGTGGCGCATTTGCCGAGTGTTCCGGCCTTGAAGCAACCATGGAACCCAAAGTCATAAAGGAAGGAGGGCGCAACTGGGGCGCCATCCAGCGCATGGGGAAAATTACCTTTTCTACCGTAATCCTGAAGCGGGGAATGACCAACACCAAGGATCTGTGGACCTGGTTTAACCTGGTGGGTCAGCAGGGGAAATATAACATTCGTTTGAACGCCACCATTACCATGTTTGATAACGATGGCAAGGGGATACTGGCCTGGAAATTAACCCATGCCTTGCCCATTAAATTCAAGGCCGCCGATTTGAATGCCAAGGGGGGCGGTGATGTTGCCATTGAAGAGATACATCTGGCCCATGAAGGCTTTGCGCAGAAGACGGGATCACTGCGCAACCTGTTTGAGAGCAAGAGCCAGGGGGCTTGAATTGTGATACTAACTGAAAACTGAACGTGTACTTCAGGGAGAGGGAATACGACCCATGCCCAATGATGAAATCACTGTCACCAGAGCGAGATTCAAAATAAAAGGGTCCCAAAGAACCCCTCTTGAGGTGCATTTTAACCCCGAATCTCTGCAATACACGATTACTAATACGTTAAGAAACAGTGGCAGAGGTAATAACCGGAAACAATATGTCTCAGCAAGTACCGGTAAGCTGACCATGGACCTTGTCTTTGATACAACAAATAATGGTGAGGATGTCCGACTCCATACCGTCAAGGTCGCTAAGTTCATGGAACCCAAGAGTGATAAAACGCCGCCAATCGTGGTTTTCAGGTGGGGCGCATATAAGTTTCAGGGCATGGTGGAAAATTACCGGGAAACCATAGATTTTTTTTCCGCCAATGGCGTGCCGTTGCGTGCTTCCATAAATCTCACACTGTCATCACAGGATAAAGTGTTTGAAGGGGGCAGCAACCGTCAAGCGTTTTCGGAGGATGAAACCCAGGGGCTGTCGGCATCTCCTCCCCCTGGCCGGGGCATCTCTGATCTGGCCAGTCAGGGGGGAAATCCTGATGCAACACGCGGACTCGGGCAAGAGAATGGTATCGAGGATCTACGCTTCCCGGAGCAGGATTCGGTGGAGTTAAGCGGTTCACCATCTCTCCGGCCACCGGTGAATTTTTCCGTTGGCGCCAGCGCCGGTCTTGAAGTTGGAGCAGGACTTGACTTAGGCGTTGGAGTGAGTGGCGGAATAAAGGCGAGAGCCGGTGTTGCTGCTGGACTATCAGCAGGTGCAGGGCTGTCAACCGGAGCAGGCGCCAGAGTCGGTGCCACTATGTCGGCAGGTGTTTCGGCAAGCGCAGGCGCCTTTGCTGGCTTGAGGACCCAGGCAAAGTCGACAAGCTCGTCAACCACCCTTAAAATCGACAACTTTATTGACCTTGAAAGCACGGCCAATCTTGGCTTGGAAGCTGACATGGGATTTGGCCTCGGCGGTCAGGCCGGCTTAAATGGTTCGGCAAGTTTTAAGGCCGATGTAGGTAAACCCGGGGAATTGTCGGCCAGAATTGAATTTGACGGAGAGTAATCATGGGTGTTGTGTTTGATGAAGTCGAAGCCACAGTGGCACCACCGGCAAATGAAGCACCGGAGCCGGAGGAAGCGGAAGAACCTGGGGGAACATCGAACCAGCCGGAAAAATTTTATCAATTGTATATGGAACACCAGCGGCGGGTAAAACGATTATGGGCGGATTGATTGCTATTAATTAAGGAACACCGAGCAACGGGGTGTCATCATGGCTGAAAGGCCGGTAAGTCAAGCAGCGGTTTACAGCCCACGGGCAACGGTCCGTATTGATGGCCGGGAATTTGTAAAAGTCAGTGAACTGATCATTGCCATGGAGATGAAGGAGCAGGAAGGCGGCATGTCTGCCCTGGAACTGCGTTTAAGCA
This sequence comes from Pseudomonadota bacterium, assembly GCA_018897105.1. Lineage (GTDB taxonomy): Bacteria > Desulfobacterota > Desulfobulbia > Desulfobulbales > SURF-16 > SURF-16. The sequence goes on along the minus strand of JAHILF010000035.1, from coordinate 36,053 downwards.
ATGTTGCCAGTGATCCGCAGGGTGATGCTGATTTTGCCTTTGAAAACGAGAATGAATTCAGCCTGGGGGCTGGCATTACCGTTTACACGGGCGATGAAAATGAACCCCAGGAAATATTCAGGGGGACGATCACCGGTTTGGAAGCTGAATTTCCGGAACGGAATCCGCCGGAATTGCTGGTGCTTGCCGAAGACAGTCTGCAATTATCACGGATGACCAGGAGAACCGCAATCTATAACGATACTTCCATTGCCGAACTCAGCAGAACCATTGCGGGCCGGCTCAATATCTCGCCGGTGATTACGGGTTTCGATGATTCCATTGGTCATTGGGTGCAGTTTAATGAAAGCGATCTGGCCTTTTTGCGCCGCATTTTGAAACGTTATGACGGTGACGTGCAAATTGTTGGCAATGAATTGCAGGTATCGCCCCGCGCCGATGTGCAGCGGGGCACCTTGGAATTAGAATTGCAGAGCCAGCTCCGGTCGGTGAAATTCATTGCCGACCTCGCCGATCAGGTTACGGAAGTGACCACTGCCGGTTGGAACGCTCTCAATGGGCAACGGGTCAACGGGACAAGCCGGGGAGCAAACCTGGGCCCTGGAAACGGCCGAAGCGGCGCCCAGATCCTTGCCCAATGCATGGGCGACCGCACCGAACATGTCGGTCATATTGCGGTGAAAACCAACGCCGAAGCCCAGGCGCTTGCCGATGCGGTGTTCGATCATCGCGCCCGCCGGTTTGTTTGTGCGGAAGGCACCGCCGAAGGAAATCCAGGATTGCGGGTGGGCACCCATGTTGATTTGAGGGGGGTCAGTCACCGGTTCGAAAACACGTATTACGTGGTTGCCACCCATCATCGTTTCGATGTCCATCGCGGCTATGAAACTGATTTTCGTGCCGAGTGTTATATGCTGGGAGATGTGTAATGAGCGATATGGAATTACTCGGGAAGCTCAACACCTTGCTGTCCGGGGCATGTTACCTGGCTGAAATCGTAGCGGTCAATGACCCGGAAAGCTTATCTCGGGTGCAGATCCGCATGCTCAGTTTTGATGGGGTTGGAGAACAGGATGCACCGATCTGGGCTCGAGTTGCCGCGCCGTTTGCCGGCAATAATCGGGGGGCTTTTATGATTCCCGATGTGGGGGATGAAGTGCTGGTCTCTTTTGTCAATGGTGATCCACGGATGCCGATTGTCATCGGTGGCTTATGGAACGGCAGTGCCTCACCTCCCGAACAGTTGGGGGGCAGTGGCGACCGTGTCGATCGGTGGACCATAGTCGGCAAGGCAGGGACGCGAATTGCCATTATCGAGGAAACTCCCAATAATGAGACCATCAAGTTCACAACCCCAGCCGGCACCAGTGGTGAGCTCACCGATGCGGCGGGGGGCAAGATCGAGTTTCAAGCCGCCGGCACAACCGTCACCATCGACACCCAAGGTGTTACGGTCAATACGCCGCTCAAGGTCAAGGTACAGGCGACCCAGGTCAGTATTTCGGCGGCCATGGTAACCGTGGATGCCGCCATTTCCAAATTCAGCGGCGTTGTCCAGGCTGATACGGTGATCTGCAACAGTATCATCAGTGCGTCATATACCCCGGGGGCTGGAAACATATGGTAGAAGCAGCGGTCTTAAAACACAATATTACCTGGACGGCACCCATGCCATTGTGGGCGGAAAATACCAGTCTCGGTATTCAAGTCCGTGGAAAAGAACTGGAAAAGCAACCAGTTATACTGCGTTTTGCCCATGATTCCTTCATGGAAGAACTCCTGAGCGTGCTGGCCGAAAGCCCATGGCGGTTGTCAGACTGGATTGCGCAACCGGAAACCTGGCGCGAGCCCATGAAAGCACCGCAGTCCGTGCCGAAGCCAAAAACGCTGAAGCCCCTTTCTTATTTACTCCATAAAACCAAAGAGCTGTCACAAAAAAATACCGCTTCAAAAAAACGGAAGCCACCCCGGGACAGAAAGCACTTCACCCAGTCCCCGGAAGGTAATGATCCTAAGTCAGCGTTGAAGCTCTATCAGGCCGCCCATCAACGGTACTACCTGGTCACCGCCTCGCTGCTTGACGATGTGGGCAATTACCCTGAACGTACGCTGAATTTAAGCAGAAATGAACGGGTTACCTTTGTCATGCGCCGGCTCATTCCTCCGTCGACAAAAGAGCTGAAGGATTTCACCAAGTGGGATGAATATGCTTACGTGTCAACCGGTAACGGCTATGTATGGAAAAAAGTCGTAACCGATGGCAGCACTGCTGCAAGGAAGCTGATATGCGGTGAAGAACAGTTGCCGCTTTTCCCTCTCAATTATAACGGGCAATGTGGAAAGCACCGTCAACTCCATGCCGGTTTGATTCCTGTGGGCAAACGGGAAGCCTGGCTGGCGGCGCCGGTGGGCGAAACTGCACAAAACCAGGACATTGCGACCACTGGACAAAGCGAAGAAGCTGCTACGCCACTGGCCATGAGCATCTTTAAACAGGACATCAGTACCCCCTGGCAGATCCTTCTGGAACAGGCTCTGAATACCCAAAACAGTTTAAATGATGACGGTGACGCAGCTGATGATAATCAGAAACTCATCAATAACAGACGTGAGCAGATCCAAACCGTCAGCTGGTATATCCTGTTGGACTTTGTTCTCTACCTCCAACGTTATCTGCCCCGGATCTGGTCCGTCATTGCCGGACAAACACAGAAAAGCTCCCTCGATAACGAGGAGCAGAAATTTGTCACGTATCTGGAACAAACAAGCCTCTCCGATGACCTGGCGGAGGAACTCACCAGGCTGGAGGCGGATATTCCTGATCCAACCGGGTACTACACCGAGGCCCATGTCAAGAGATCTCTTTCTGAAGCCCTTGCCGCATATGATAAGCAAGTACAGAGAGATCTGGAAACCGTTGATACGTTTTATGAACGTTTTGATCAGAACAATGAGCCAATAAAAATCAATGATATTGATCCGGGATGGCCCACTTTTTTGTTTCCACTGGCAGACCCGATTCTGGACGGACCCATTCCTCCCTTGGAAACCGATGCCATGGCCAACCTGACCGGGATTGAGCTTTTGCAGGAAAAAGTCAATGAATTGGCCGCGGAAATTGAAAAGATTCTGCCAGAGGAAGCACAGGCCGAAATTGATGAACTGGTCAGCACGCAACCGATAGCCAACCCTGGCGAAGCGTGGTTCGTGGTACGGTGTGTCTATGAACGTCCCAATTGCGGCCCGCTCTTTCCGGCACTGACAAGTGCCGCCACCCGACGATTTCAACTGGCGCCGTTCTTTGATCCCGATGCACCGGCAAGACCGGTACGCATCCCCATGCCACTGGATATTTCCCCGGCCGGGTTGCGCAAATTCAAAAAGAACGCCGGTTTTATTATGTCCGATATGTTGTGCGGCAAGATTAAACGGATCAGAAAGATAACCTTGGGTGATCTGGTCTTGTCTGTGTTGCCCTGGCCGTTTCATAAGGATCTGCCCGACCCCGGCAAAACCGGACCATGCTCAGGCGGAGACGGCAACTTCGGCATGATCTGTTCGCTGTCGATACCCATTGTCACCTTGTGCGCCCTCATCCTGTTGATAATTATCGTCTCCCTGTTCGATATCTTTTTCAGGTGGATACCGTACTTGTTCATCTGTCTGCCGATTCCAGGTTTGAAGGGGAAAAAATAGGGGAAAATTATGGCAAGAAACGCTGCACCAACCCGACTTATCAACTGGCCGCTTTTTCCATTACCCGACAAAAACGGCTTTTTACGGTTTCCAACTCTGGAAGAAAGCGTTCGCCAATCAATCCAGATCATTCTGCGGACGCGACCGAGAGAGAGACTGATGCGGCCGAATTTCGGCGCTGGGCTGGAGAATCTGCTCCATGAACAAAACACCCTGTCAACCCGCCGGGAGATTGCCGACCTGATAACCGAATCATTAGAGCGCTGGGAAAAGCGAATTATTTTAGACCGGGTGGATGTCTGGGAGAACGAAGATCAACCGACAACCGTCCGAATTGAAATTGCTTATCGGCTTTGGCGGACTAATCAGCCACAGCAAATTGGAATCACAATGGAATTTGAGGCGTAAACCATGCCAATCACGCCACCGCGTCTAGATGATCGGAATTTCGAAGATCTTGTTGATGAACTGCTTGCCCGGGTACAGGCCCATACACCGGAATGGCTTCCTCAGGAAAATGATCCCGGCAGAACTCTGTTGGAATTGTTTGCCTGGTTGGGGGATACAATCTTATATCGTGCCAATCTTGTTCCGGAACGGCAAAGACTTGCATTCCTCAATCTATTGGGAAAAAAAATGCGTCCTGCCAGCGCCGCCCGCGGTCTCGTTACGATAAAAATTGATGACCCGGAAGCCACCACCGCAGTTACCCTGGCGCCGCTGGCTACTATTTCCGGACCTGTCAATTTTGAGACCCTCTCTGAGGTGACGGTTTTCCCCCTGACGGCTGAATGTTATTACAAGCGACCCTTAACGAAAGATGAAGAAACTGACATGCAGGATATCCTGGCTGGCCTGCAGGATTTCCATGACATAACCGGCACAATTTCAGGTTATGTCACCACCCCTATATTCAGTCAGGGAGAAGCCGACAAGACTGGTCTGGACCTCATCGATGGCACAACCGACCGCAGCCTTTGGATAGCTCTTTTGGCTGAAAAAGCCGATCAGATCAATGCAATTAAAGATACCATGGCCGGTACGGCAAACGGTAAACAGCAGCTGCTGAATATTGGCCTGGTGCCGGCAATTCGATTGCCAGAATCATTCGATGAGACAACAAAACCTGGCCGCATCCCCCATGTCTGGGAGATCAGTACGGCGGCGGTGAATGAACAGCAAAAGCCTGTCTATTCCATCCTCACCCGCCTAGCGGACTCCACCGATGATCTCACCAAGGGGGGCGTGGAGCGTTTGCTCCTGCCCGGCGATCCCGATGATTTTGGCGTCCTCGAGGGCGATGTACGGCGTGACTTCAACGCCGGAGTCGGCGACCGGCCGCCACGGCTCGATGATCCGGACAAAATTTCCCGTATCGTCGCCTGGTTGCGCCTGCGTCCTACAAGGGTCATTAATTTAATGGCGCTCAGCTGGGCCGGGATCAATGTGGTGGAAATTGATCAAAGACAGACAATTGTCAATCGAATAATCGGCAAAAGCGACGGCAGCGCTGAGCAGGTTCTGCCATTGCCGGCCCGTTCCGTTGATCCAGACACCTTTGAGTTACAGGTGGAAGAAACTGATCGCGGCTATGTGCCTTGGAACAGGGTTGACGACCTGGCGGTGAACGGGCGTGATGATGCGGTTTTCAGCCTCGACAGTGAGGCCGGGACAGTTAGTTTCGGTAATGGTGTGTATGGAAAAATACCCGAACCGGCCCGACGGATCCGTGTGGCCAGTATGCGGGCCGGGGGCGGCAGCAAAGGGAATCTGGCCCCGGGCTCACTCAAGGAAATAACCGCCCGTGATTTGGACGGCAAACCCATCAACCGCAAACTCAAAGTCATCCAGAATGTCGCAACCGACAGCGGTGCTGATCCGGAAACCCTGGTGGAGGCCGAAAAGCGCATCCCCAGCTGGCTAAGTCATCGTAATCGTTCGGTCACTGCAGCAGATTATAAGGCGCTGGCCGCTGAGACGCCTGGCGTGAAAACCGGCCGAATTGAAGTACTCCCGCGTTTTTTGCCCCAACAGCGGAGAAAAAATGTTCCCGGCGTTGTTTCAGTCATGGTTCTCCCCCATAAGGCTTTGCCGGAAGCTCCGAACCCGCGACCCGATCAACCCTTCATTGAAAAGGTGTATTCGTATTTGAATGCCAGGCGGCCATTGGCAACGGAATTATACGTCATCGGGGTTGAATACATTCCCATTGGAGTGAGTATCGGCATAACCATACGGAACGGTTTTGGCTATGATCAAGTAATCCATAACGTCAACAACGCCGTCAAGAGTTATTTGTGGAGTTTGCCGCCCGCAGGACCCCAGGGCGAAGGATGGCCCCTCGGTAAAACAGTCGGTGACCGTGAACTGGAAGTTGTGATTGCCCGTGTTGCAGGGGTCAATACGGTGGGAGGGGTGAATCTGTTTTGTAAGGGAAAAAACACCTGGCGCAAGATAAAGCGGCAAAACAAATGCGATCCCATTGAGATCAAGCTGCTGGAGTGGCAATTACCCGAGTTGTTGTCCGTGGTGGTGACCACTGACGGAACTCCTGTTGATGATATCCACCGTCTGCCGGATCCCTTCACCGGCGGTGGAACAGGAACCGCTGGCACCGCGGGCGAAGATAGCACGGGTGGCGGGGTGGCCGTTCCTGTCGTTCCGGAGGTTTGTTAATGGATGCCAACAGGCAAAAATTCTGGATGCTCGCCAGTGAAAATCAGTGGCATCGGCTGGGTGATCCGCCTGATCTGGAATATGACGGGGACAGACGGTCCCTGCGCCTTGCCCACCAGCGCCGTTTTACCGCATTTGCTGATTCACAAACCATTGCCCGGGACCGGTTGGAGCTGATTCCGCAAACCCTGGATCAATACGGTAATCGTGCGTATTGGGACAGCGATGACAACAGCCTAATCGCTACCGGCGCCATGAAAGGTAAAATGGTGATCTTGACGCCGGGGGCTGAAACGGGACCGCCTACCGATATGGCCATGGGCCATGACGGTGTGTTGTACATGGCGATCAACGGCCAGGTTCTTCTCCATGACCGACGGGATCGTTGGGACGACACGACTGTGTCAGCTCCTGAATTCAACCCATGGCGTTTGGCCGCCATTCCGGATGGCGGCATGTGGGTGCTGGATCGCGTCCATGGTAAACTGGGAAGAATCCAGGGGCTGCCTTATCCCAGAAGGCCCTTTACCCCTTACGACTCCGGGGTGTTTCGTCCCTGTCAGGAAAATCCCAACCCGCCACGATTGGAGGTACTCGAAAACATTGGCTGGCCTCAGGATGAAACCCCGGTTGCTCTTGCCTGCAGTCTTGAGGGCAAATTGGCGGTTTTGAGTTGGGGACCGGAAAACAGCGCCCTGATCCGCTGCCTGGACAATAGCGGCCAGTTAACGGCGCCCATCCGGTTAAATGGGGTTAATAACCCTTACAGCATCAGCTGGGTTTCCAGCCAGCGGCTTGCCGTATTGCTGGCTATGGTGGGAGGAGAAGCGCCCGTCTATGCGCTGGGCGATACTTCTACTTCGTTATGGCCGGTGGGTGATCTGTATCCATTGAAACAGAATTTCACCGGCGGCCCTTTTCTCCACGGAATTCATTACCCGCCGTATTATCCGACGGTGGATGGCTGCCGGGCTTTACGGCAGTTGTCATTTCCCTTTTTTACCAAGCACGGTTTTGCCGTAAACGACCAGTCACACGCCCCGCTGGATAGCGGCAACCCCCAGATGGTGTGGCACCGGCTTTACCTTGAGGCCGTGATTCCTCAAAATTGCGGGATCAAGATCTGGCTGGCAGCGACCGCCAGTCCAGCAAATATCATCGCCCCGGAAGAGTGGTATGAACATCGTTTCGGCACTCTGTTTGCCAACCAGGTACGTTCCGATGTGCCGCTCGGAGTGTGGGAACGCATTTCTTCTGAAGTGCCGCACCATCCCGGACTTGTACCCTGTGATCGTGAACCGGACAGGGCTGGACTGTTCAGCGTCCTCATCCAGCGCCCCGGCCGACGGGTCCGTTCGTTGCCGGGCCGTTTTCTCCATGTCCGGATTGAAATGATCGGCAATGGCCACAACACCCCGGAGATCTTTGCCCTGCGGGCGTACGGCTCGCGGTTTAATTATGTGCAGGAATATCTGCCCCGGCTCTACTGGGAAACAACCTACGCACCCGAAGCCAATGAGGCTGGGGATGCGACGCGGGCGGATTTTTTTGAGCGTTTTGTCCATAACATGGAAGGAGTGCTGACCAATCTGGAAGATCGGGTCGCCCATTCCTATTTACTGACCCATCCGCAAACAGTGCCCGAAGAATCGTTGGACTGGCTTGGCAGCTGGATCGGATATGAATTTGATCAGACCCTGCCGCAATCGACGCGTCGGCAATATCTTCAGTATGCCGCGGATTTGTATCGGTGGCACGGGACCTTGCGGGGTCTGAAACTCGCATTGGAAATCGGCACCAATGGCGCCGTTTCCAGCGGCGAAATTGTCATTCTTGAGGATTTTCGCCTGCGGCGGACATTTGCCACCATTCTTGGCGCCGATTTGGCAGACGAAAATGATCCTCTTACCGCGGGAGCCGCCATATCCGGCAATTCCTTTGTCGGTGACACCCTGTTTCTAGGAGATGAAAGGAAAAAAGAATTTCTCGCCCTTTTCGGCGCCGACCTGCCAACAGATGCTTTGGAACAAGCGGTCCTGGATGCCTTTTTCGACCGTTTGGCCTACCGGGTTACCATATTGGTTCATGAAGAGGTTGAGCCCCAGGATTTAGGGCTGATTGAAAGAATTGCTGCAAAGGAAATGCCTGCCCACGTGGAGTTCCGGGTTTTAACCACCACCCATCCATTTCTGGTTGGTGTGGCAGCCCTGGTAGGTGTTGATTCCTACCTTGCTGAAAAAGTCTCCCCCAGGGCTGTCCGTATTGGTCAAAGCCATGTGGGCAGGCGAGATTTGATTCAGGGGCCCAGTGCCCTTGATCCACGGCTGGAAGGGATCGGCACCGGTCTGCCGCATGAAGGAACGCCAAGACCCGTTGCCTTTGCCCGGGATGTCGTGGTGGTAAGGGGACAGGACGCCACACTGGACGCAAGTGATTCCCGTGCCTCTGCCGGGCGGAGAATTATCGAATACGAATGGAAATATCAACAAAGGAGCGGAGACTGATATGGCTAAAATGACAATTGAAAAGATTCTGGAAGCAGGCGGGAAAGTTAAAACGGAAACCAATGGAAATCCTGATCCTGTTTTACACATCACGGCCAGCAAAGCATTAACATTGGGAGCACATGCATTTGATCTCGTCGTTACCGATGAAGCCGGTAAAGAATCAGTCCCTCTTAGGGTTGTAGTTACAGTGGTCGATGCTGAGAGGCCGAATGCGTTGGTGGCTGTGCTGAATGAGCAGAATGTACCTTTAAAGAATAATGAGGTGCCGAACAAAACAAATTTCGTTTTAGATGCACAAAAATCCTTTGACCCTGATGGCGGCAATATTACCAGCTATGTTTGGCAGTACATTGGTACGAATATTCGATAAGTAATAGCCGAGAATGTCGTGTTCCGTGGAGTTCAACGCAACCAACAACGAAGAATTAGATTAATTTGAGAAGATACTTGCATGGCAAACTTTTTAAACAGGCGGCAATTCACCACGAAAAAGGCGCAGATAACCGTTGAATCGGGCTTGCCTGTCGGCAAACACCTATTTCAAGTGACCGCGGTCCATGAAGATGGCACCAGGAGCCAACCGGTTGAAGTTATAGTCAGCATCGGCACGCCTGTTTTGCGTGATCCCATTATGCGGGAAACCGCTGAAGAGCCAGCTTCGGGTGCAAGCAGCAGCACCACTGCGGCGGCTCGTCCCAATACGAGCCGACCAAGCACCAAAAAAACAAAGAAAACCAGGCGGGCTGGTCGTAAACAAAAGCCGTGACTATAGGGAGGCGGTTTCATGGCAAAGCTTCAAGAAGATACTTTACCCAAGGCAGAAGGTCCCGACCGGGTATTCTACGAAACCGGCGTCCTGCTGAATGCCGACGATTTTCAGGCTGAACAGGATTATCATCGTGGCCGCCTGGCCCGCGCCCTGGCCTATGTGATCGGCAGCGGCACTGTGGCGGGGCTCAAGGTCGCGCATGAAGAAGCGGTCCCTCCCGATACAGATGGAGATGGCGCCGGGCGAGAGGAACGTCTGAAAGTCGCTCCCGGTTTAGCCATCGATCCATTGGGGCGAATGATAGAGGTCCCGCGGCACCTTTGCATTCGGCTGGAACGTTGGTATCAGGCTCAAACCAATCAGGATTTACGGGAAGGATGGCATGATACGGATATCGCTTGGGTCGGGGCACCGGCCGGTGTGGTGGTTGACCTGGTTTTGAAGTTCGTGTCATGTGAACGGGGGAAAACCCCTAACTTTGCCAAAGGGCCTTTTGCTGCTCTGGACGCGGTCACCACGGCACGGCTTCGCGATGGGTATGAAGCAGCCCTGATCATTCGCAAGGAAGCCAATCCGCCATTGCCGGTTATCCCGTGGTCCGGGCTTGTAGGCCTGTCCGGAGATGAAGAGCGTAGTGAAAAATTTCGCGAACTCGTTTACGACGCATGGAAAACAGGAACCTCACCGACAACGTCGGTTTTCATTGCCCGCATTGTCATCGAGGCCACGGCCCCGGACGGTGATGATGCACCGCCCAGGACAAATGACAACCATGTGACAATCAATAATAAGATTCGTCCATTCGTTATATCAGCCAACGCCCTGGCCCAATGGCTTGGTGTGGATCTGACCCTTGGGGAAGATGGGACAGGTTAGATTACTGGTTCAAGGTGAGAGGTTGGCGATTATTAATTTATAAATTTTGAGGATAGTGCCATGGCCGAGAAAACTTCGGTGAAAACACGGAAAAGACTGACAGCAGCGGAAGTGGAGACTCACCAGGCGAACGGCACCATTATTGAAGATGACCGCCGCCGGCAAACCCTGTGGTTTGATGGTCGGTTTCTTGATGCGCAAGCCTTAAAGACCGACCAGAACTATTTCCGGTCGCGGTTGGCGGACGTTACCCGGGTGATCGGGGTGGGTGTTGTTCAGGGGCTCATGGTAACGGAGGTTCAAGTCAAGAACAATATAACCAAATCACGGACAGTTGCCATTAGCGCAGGGCATGGGGTAACCCCGGCCGGGGATCTGGTGTATCTGCCGGAAGATCTTGAGGTTGATCTGGCAAATGTTGCCGAGAGCCAGCTGCTGGACGCCAGTTTCGGTTTGGCTGAACTACCGCGGCAGGCCATGCATAATCGTTCGGGGCTGTTTGTTATCGGCCTGCGTCCGGTCGAATATGCGGCGGAACCCATTACCTCTTATCCCACTTCCATTACAGGGGACCGATCTGTTGAAGAGGGTAGCATTATCGAGGCCACGGCGGTGACGCTGATCCCTTACCCTGATCAAGGTGCGCGCACGGAACTTGAAAAGCGCCGCATGCATGTCGCAAAAGAAATATTTGTCGATGCCAGTAAAAAGGGGCAGCCGGCTGATATTCTGCCTGTGGCAATGATCGCTCTCAATCTTGGCGTCATCCAGTGGGTTGATCCTTACCTGGTACGCAGGGATGCCGGCTCAGTCGGACACGACATTTTCGGCCTGGGTTTATCACCCCGGGTCCTACGCGAGGCGTTCCTGAAGCAGTACAACTTTCATTTGAGTGAACTGTTAAGCGAACAACAAAACGGCCGGACCCGTTTTGCGGCTTCAGACAACTTTATGGCGCTGCCGCCGGCTGGGCCTTTACCGGTTGAGGCGGTTAATGTGGATGATTTCACCCAACTTTTCTTCCCCGAAGATATGGATGTAGAGTTGACCATCATTCCAGCGGACGAATTATCGGCAATGCTGGAAGAAAGTTTTTCCCTGCCGCCCCTCGATCTTACTTTGACCGGTGATGAATATGAATCGACCTCGATATTGATCATGATCCCGCTGGAGCGGCATGAAGTACGGCAATTCGCCTTGAGTCTGAAGTCTGTGATTCAACCCCTCAAGGCGCCGGTCCCTGGTATGGTTTTCAAACGGCAGCCAATCTGGTCGCTGACCGATCTGGCAAACCGGCGTTTGGCGGAACCCGCGCAGTCGGTCGTCGACACAGCCAAAAACGTGTGGCGCAAGGCGCTGGGAAAAACAAATGGGCTTTGGTATACCCGCCGCCGAAATCTGCAGTATAAAGCGGAAATTGTTAGTATTCCCGTCCCGATAACCCGGGACGAAGAGGAGAATGAAGTCCAGGTGGAGGCAACCATCAATAGAGTTAAAGTTCAGACACTATTCAAAAGTATCACCGACCGAAGCACCATAGCGGCCCGGGCGGAAATGATGACGCTTTTGGGGGGACGTAAATTCATTGACGGGTCAAACATATTGGTTCGGGCTGCAGTCAGCGAAATTCATTCCTTTGATCCTGAACGGGTTAATCGAGCCACGGTGGTGAACGTGGCGACCCGGTTTACCAAGAGCAAACTGGGCGAAGGGGTACGGCGCCTGGAGGACCTCGAAGCCACCTTCAGAGATGATGAAAAAGTGGTCAACAGTGTTTCCGCGTCAGGAAAAGTGCCTGAACTTGATCATATTGCCCAGGTGTTGTCGTCCGCCAAATTAAAGGTTTTCTCCAACCAATTACTCAAGGCGGCAACCACAGGCACCGCGCCGGAAAAACAAGTGGCCAAATTGGTGGACGACAAAATGAACGAGTTGAAATCTCCTACCAAGATAGTGAGAAGCTTACAATAGATTAAGCTATCCCAGCGCCAATTGATATGAGGGTCAGCAAGCCATGAAATTTTTTCCAATAGACAATCCGTTATCCGGGGAACGGCTAAGCCTTGTCAATCCGGAACCGTCGGCATTCCCGGAAAAAGACTGGCGCCGCCGTCTCCGATATTTCCAAGGCCGGGCGCTTACCCATACGGCATTTAAAGCCGAGCAAACCTGGCGCAACAACCATATTGCCACATTGGGCCGTCTGGTGTCCGCCGGCGTGATTACGGGCTTGGTGGTTGGCAGTGAGACCGTGGTGTCAGGGGCAGAGAACACCACGGAACTGATCCATGTTTCGTCCGGTATAGCCAATACCGCGGCCGGTGAATTGATTACCGTAACCCGGCCAATTACCGTGGCCGTAAACGATATCTTTGTTTATGAACACGATATCCACGTAGAAAGACGGGAAAACACGGTTGAGCAGCAGGAAGTTGCCGAGGAGTTGCCCACCTTTGGCGAATTACTTGATGATGGAGGCCGCTTAACCACGGCAGCTGTCCTTGTCCTGCAACCGGTTTATGTCGAAATCAATGACCAGGCCGACAAGAAGGATCCATGCGAGTTGGACCCTGAAAATTTTGCCTATGAAAACTGGCAGTTCATGGATGCCTGCCGCCTGGTGTTGTATACCTGGCCCGACGACTGGATTCCCACAGTGCCGCGCTCGGATCAATGGCGCAATCTGCTGGTATACTCCATCTTTGATAAAGAACGTGAACTGCCATCTTCACAGATTCATCCTTGGGAAACCTTGGGCGTCCCCATCGCCCTGGTGGGCTTTGACGAGCAGTGGAATATCATGTTCGTTGACCGCCATGCCGTGGTGAGAGATGGAGGCAAACAACGCCGTAGCGGTTCCATTCTGCCCGATATTGGCAATCGTTTTTTGTGGCAAGCCCAGTTTCAACAATTTAATGAACAACTGGCCGAGATTGTAGCCGGCGAAAGACCAAGCGATGATGGCAACGGCGCTACCACCGAATTCGATAAAGATCAACTCATCAAGGCGGCGGAAATTGCCTTTAATCGCTTGCCGCCCATGGGGATTTTGCCGAAATACTTCATGGAACCAAGGGGAGGATCACAGGCCTTTTTTTCGGTAAACTATGTCGTGGAGGCAACAGCTATTGCCACTGAACAGTTGGATGCCGCCATCCGTGACAGTGCATCACTGGCGCCTTTTGACGTCGATACCCCCGACCGGGTGCAAGTACTGGTCCCTGTGCCGCAGATCTATTTTGAACCGGAATTATTGCAGGTCGCGGTTGTCGCGCAAGAATTCGATGACACGATCCGCCGTTTCAGCGACGTCCGGGATGAGTGGCTGGGAAGACGGCTCGATGTGCGGCGCAAGGCGTCCGCTATTCATTACGCCATGCGGGCGCAACCTATCTCGTATCCGGAGACCGACCCTGATGCCGTTGATGATTTGGAACTCAATGCCCCGGTTGAAACCGCCATTATCGAGGCAGGTGAGAGCTGGCGTTACTTCAAGGGTGCTCAAGAACCACCAAAGAGTTGGAGACAAGAGGATTTTAACGACACCGACTGGCTGACGGGTGTTTCAGGGATCGGGTATGGCGACCAGCGCAATGAAACCATTGTCGATGATATGGAAGGCTTTTATGTTTCCTTATACCTGCGCAAGACGTTTACCCTTGAGACGTTAAACGACAGCACTCAATACAAACTACTCATTGCCTGCAATGGCGGTTTTGTCGTTTATCTCAACGGCCACGAGATTCTGCGGGAAAATGTCATTGGCAATGCCTTTAATGCGCGGGCAAGCGCTTTGCGAAAACCGGTATTCCAGACTTTTGATATCAGTCATTTCAGAGAGTATCTGGTTGCAGGCATCAATGTGCTGGCCATCCGGGCGCATAATTATGATATTGATCATCCCTCTTTTACCCTCACTCCCCGTCTGCTCTTCAAGCAATTTGTAACCGTCGATGAAGCAGATTACGGAACGACGGTAAAGCTTGCTGATGGGGTGCCGGAACTGGATGAAATCTATGAGCCCGTTTACACCGTTAAACCACTCACCAGCCTTAAAAGCTATCTCCTTAGTGATAAGACCCCGGTGCGGGATACCGATATCGACAAACTGGACGAGTTGGGCCTGGAGGATTTCATCGACTGGTTAGAAGCAAGCATTAAAAAAACAAATCTGAATATAGATTTCGGCTATTTACGATTGCGCACAGAAATTTACCGTGTACGTCAATTTGTTCTCGGTAATGTGGAAGCAACGAAGCTGGCTACCTCGCCTATCCTGGCCGAATTCGCTCAGGGTGAAACCGCCACAGCCACCAAAAAAGACATTGCCGATTTCATGATGAAACTGCAGGAATCCGCCGGTGTGAGCATCGGTACCGGAGGACCCAGACAGCCAACGTCCCCAACGTCCGGTTCGGTTCGGAGCAGTGCAAGTGCGGGGGGGAGTACTTTAGGAGCGGCGGCTGACTCCCGCAGTGGGGAAACCAAAAAGGCATCTTTTACCTCCCCTTCGACAGGATCGGTTGTCAGTGGCGCATTTGTGGCAAAATCCACCCCAGCGGACATAGCCGCGGCAAAATTGACCAAGGAAACTGCGGCAAAACTTGATATCCCCACGGCTTCTCTTTTTACAAAACCTAAAGTTGAAATAGTTGACATTGAGGAACAATCACCCCTCATTGGGCTGGTGCCGGAGTTTCACAATGTCACGGTAGGCGAACGCTTAAAAGAACCCATTGCCTGCAATGCAAAAGCAGGCGGCATTGCCGTCAAAGCCGAAATGATTGAAAGTTTTCTCGGTACGGATATTAATTTAGCAGGCATAGAAGTGCCGGGATTCAGAAACAGTGAGACTGGCAAAGAAGAAACAAAGACATTCGAGAATATCGATTCTGATGATATAACCAACGTTAAAAATGGGATCCACGACGTGAATCCCGATGATGGGGATGATGAAAGCGCCTTTTTTAACGCCGGTGTTCGGGCAATGGAAAATTCAGCCGCCGTATTGGTGGGTGTGGAAGGGAGGGTGCAAACCTATAAGAATGCAATAAATAAGTGTAAGGAAACATTGACGGAATTGAAAAAAAACCTGTTGGAAACCAACCAACGTTTAAAGGTTATCCATAATGAACTGTCGGAAGCACGTCATGATGTGACCGTATCCCGTGCCCTGAGAGACGAGGAACAGACGCGGGTGGACGCTCTGAATGCAAGGCGGGATGAAATTATCAGCAGCCATGTCCCCTTTTTTCTCTTCCGTCGTCCACGGGTAACCGATGCCCTCATTAATACGCCTGTTCATACCTTAAACCCTGACATCTCTGAAACGGAATTACCTGTTTGCATCGCCAGTGATGCCGAGACCCCGGAAGAAATCAGTGCCATGATGGATATTCTGCGGGATGCTCCCTTAAAATGGTTCACTATTTCGGAGAAAATACTCAAGCAGCTCAACCGTCTTGACGAGCTCCAGAGCACTGTAAAAGGCGCAACAAAGCGTGCCAAGTCCTTGACTACAAAGCATCCTTATCTTGGAAAACAGACCGAGACACTTAACAATATCGGTCAAAGCATGGCAAAAGCCTTGTCTGCCTCACAGCAACTAGTTGCCGCCCAACGTCAACTTGTCGCCGGTTTTGATATTGCCGTTATCAACAAGATCGGCTGGGTTGAAACCGCGACCAAGGCAAAGGAAATTATATCTCTGTCCGATGTCATTGATGGCAATCATGGACGTTTTATTGCCAGCCGGCTGGCAAGCCAGGCCCTGGCAGATATTGCCCGCACGGCTACCTGCCTGTATATCCGCTTCGGCCAGGTATTACCCAGCATCCGCCTGGATTGGTCCGAACGGTTAAGTCAGTTTGATTCTGCGGTACCACTGCGTAATTTGTACAGTTTACCGCGGTGGAATGAGATCGATTACATTGAGCGCAGGGAAATGCAGATTCTGGCGGACAGTTTGTTTCAGCGCATCCTGATCACTGAATCCAATGCCGTACAACTTATGAACGACCTGATCCGTATCTGCATTCTGCTGGCAAGTCATGCCCCGGTAAACCGGATCATTGCCGGTCAAATCACTGAGCCGACAATAGTACAGGTTGGTACCCTGGTAAACATTGTCACCGATCTCAGTCGTATCCGGATCGGCATGGACGTTATGATCCAATCAGGCCGCAAAACAGTAGCCAAAGGCAAAATCGAAGACATTGTGGCCGGAGAGGTGAAAGCCCGCATTCAGCAGACCAAGGAGAAGACCATGGCGCTGGAAAAAGATACCAAGGTTCAAATCGCTGAACAGAGAACAATGGCGAGTATGGCGGTAAACCAGGAACAGATGCTGGGCGGGTTTATGAAATTACTGTGATGAGTTTTTGACAAAAAAAGCTTTCTCATTTGGCACCGGTAGATTTGATCCGTTGTTCGAAACATCTGTGCGAAGACGTGAATGGTGCATGATGGAAAGGCTCTCTTGCGATGTATGATCTGCAAAGGGGCTTATCCCGCTTGGCTGGGTTAGAAAAAGAGTAATAAAATGCACATAATACTATTCGGTTATGCTTTATGGAAGCGAACAGGCGACAAATCAAAAAACTCCACCTCAGAACCCATGATGATGGCACTATCCATCGTTACGTCGCCTTGCTGGAAGATGCCTTCAATATTGCCTCATTGACCGGGCTGCCCTCAAATGGTCTGGTGTTGATCCGCCATCTCAACCTGGGGGACATTTCCCACCTTCCGTCCTCAACATCTCTATCACAACACATTGACGCTCAAATTCGTCTCATTGCAGGCTCAGCGGTGCGAATTAATGAAGAGGATCTTCCAAGCGCTGAAGTGGTCTGGTTTGATGATTATTTATCACCTTATCTGGGCCTGACTGGTTTGGTTGCCAGAGGAAAAACTCCGCGCGCCTGGTATTGGCAAAAAGCCGTGCCGGCCTGGAACCCATCAGCAACACCCTCTCGCGCTATTCTCAACTTGATCGAAGATGCCGTGGAAAGGTCGGGGCAGAAACTGGCATCGGCACTGATTGTCGATAGATTAGTCCAACTCAACCATGAAGAAAAGTTGTTGGATCACCTGACACCGCAGGATGCGCAAATTCTCTTGCAGCTAGTAAATATATATCCCTGTGAAATTTCGAGGAAAGAGGATGAGGAACGGGCAATAGTGCCTGTGATGCCCATGAGAACAGTCTGGCGGCACACATTGCGGCGCTGGATAGGGCAGTGGGGGCCTCGGGATAATCGATCCCTCTGGCTGATGGCTAATGCAATACTTTGTTACAATCCGGCGTATATCGATAATCCCTTTCTTGTTGATGTTAGTAACCGATGTGTTGATAATATCCACCGGAACATTGTCGAGCGGAAGATCTTTCGGGAAAAAGCATCTGCTCCGTCAGTGACCACCTCGCCTCCGACTCCGAAAACATTTCATTCAAGAGATGTGAAAAACATTGATGGGAAGGAGCACCATGATCCGAAGTTGGAACCTCACGCAATCAATGACATTGCCTTTGAAACCGAACAGAATGGCTCTTCACCCGAACCTGAAATTTCAAAGCATTCTGTGGAAGTAAGCTCCAGAGACACCCCTCAGGATAAACATCATCAGAAATATTCCGATCTGCAAGATTCATCCATCGAACCAGAACACTCAGAAACAAATAGATTGCTAAGCACTCGGCATGATGCGGAATCTGTTGATGTAAAACATCATGCAGTTGCCAAGCCATATCCAGTCATAAAAGAAGGTGTTGAAAGGGCGAAGGTTTTTATTCAACCTACTGGTCAAACTCAAGAACAGACAGCTTGTGTTGAAAGCCAGAAGAGAGATTTTCGCCATCAGGAATTTGCATTTACTGTCCATGCGGGTTTTCTGTTTGTTGTGGGATTATTGGCTAGGCTTGACATTGAGGACGTACTGAAATCACAACCTCAGTTTGCCGATATCAATTTACCGGCCCACATTTTGTGGACCCTGGCCAATCGCCTTCATATAGAGGGTGAAGATCCTGTTTGTTCATTTCTTTCGCAACCGCCCCCAGTCTGTGCGGAAGATGAGTTTGACTTTGTCGCCCCGCAACAGTGGATATCGCTCCTGGATCATAATTACACCAATGAGGGGAGCCGCGTACTGAAGTTGGCAATAACTGACACTGAAAAACACATATTATTTGACTCTAAGAATGAAATTCTCCTGGCAACCTGGCGTCATCGACAACCAGAGCAACTCAGCAGTTGGCGGCAAACCCATGAAATAGTTTCGGGACCAGGCATCCCGGCAGCGGATTTCCATTACATAATAGCAGCATTTCTGGGCATCATGACATTGTTTTTAGAGAGATGGATGGATATGGACATGCAGACCCTGGTGAACAGAGAAGGCTTCATTGCCACAACCAAAACCCATGTCGATGTTTTCTTTGATCTGCAAGATACGGACGTCAGGGTTCGTCGGGCAGGGCTGGATATTGACCCGGGATGGGTCCCATGGCTGGGCAAAGTTATTCAATACCATTATCAGGAAAAAGGTAACAACCATGTCTGATTGGAGAGGGTCGGTTGGTGCGCCAAAGCTTACAGAACTCATCACTGAACAGGCACGGACCGCGTCATGGCAGAGCAGAGATGTTAATTTGAAAAAAATCGTTTTTGCCTGCATGGGACAATTGTTGTTTGCCGGCAGCGCCATCAAGCCGGAAAACCACGAACAGCAGTTCCTGTATAAATATTATCATGGATTGCGGCACATTGATAATTGGGAGCAATTGCTTTCGCGTTATATCAAAAATCCCGTCCCTGAAGACGAAAAGCTCATTGACCTGGCCACCCAACTTGACCTTACCAATATTGAGATGCTGGCAACGGTGCTGGCCCTGGCAGTTGAAGAAGATCCCATGGCCGGTCGAGTGGTGGCCTACATCCAATCACCCATGGGCGGATCACGGCCAACATTGGGGCTGATCGAGTCAACCTTCGCAGCGTTGGTCGCCAAGCAGCGGACCTCATGGATAGCTGCCGCTATTATTTCCGGAAAAGCAGTAGCCACCGGGGTGCTGACCATTCTCAATGAGAATGCTCCTCTCCCGGAGCAAGCGTTCAAGATTCCCAATGCGCTGGCCCTGGCGCTGCATTACCCTGAAGGACAAGGTGACACTCATACGTCACAGGTATGCAATGATGACATAACTTTGCCGGATTCCATTATCGAATCAGCCAAGCAACAGGCGAGATCATTGGCGCATATTGCCAACAGTGTTTTAGTTATCCGTTCCGCCTCAAAAAAAGAGGTGCGAACCCTGGCCAGAACAGTCACCCGGCAACTGGAAAAACAACCGTTTTTTTGCCAACCGGATTCGGTTGAGCTTCAATGGCTGGCCCCGTTGTGTGTCATCCGGCAGCTCATCCCGGTCTTTGCATATGACCTGGCGCCCGGTGAACAAAAAAACGTTCCCAACCTGCCCGGATATAATGGCCCCCGCATCGTGATCATGGGACTTGACGGCAATATTGATGTCCACAGCGGTTCAGTGCTTAACTGGACGGTTCCGGTTCCCTCAAAGGATGAAAGAAAAAAACTATGGGAAATATATCTTGGCGATGCAGACATGGCGAATTATCTGGCGGATAACCATGTCCACAGTGCCGGACGGATCAGGGACCTTGCCCATCTCGCTTTCCGTGAAGCCAGATTGCATCGGCGATCCACTCCCAGTATGGATGATGTGCAGCAGGCGGCATGGTCCGCTGAGGAAGGCGCCCTAGGTTCCCTGGCGCAGCCCATTGCCGCCAGAATTCCCGATGAAGCGGTTGTCCTTCCAAAACGGGTCAGGGAGGAGCTGCATGACCTCCTGGCCCGGTGCAGGCACAGGGAAACATTGGCGGAGAGCCTCGGAATTACCATCAAGGCACGCTATCAGATGGGGGTGCGCACCTTATTCATCGGACCATCAGGTACTGGCAAGACCCTGGTGGCCGGCTGGTTGGCCACCAGGCTGGGATTGCCGCTCTATCGCGTTGATCTGGCATCGGTGGTCAGTAAATACATCGGGGAGACCGAAAAAAATCTGGCGATTTTGCTGGCCAAGGCCGAGCAGGCGGAAATCGTCCTCTTGTTTGACGAGGCCGATTCACTTTTTGGCAAACGCACGGAAATTAAAGATTCCAACGACCGTTTCGCCAACTCGCAAACCAACTATCTCCTGCAACGAATAGAGTTTTATAAAGGCATCGTGCTCCTGACCAGCAACAGCCGCGGCCGCTTTGATGCCGCGTTTACCCGCCGTCTGGATAAAATCATCGATTTTCCCTTGCCCGGGCCAGAAGAACGCCGTGCCTTGTGGCTGACCCATTTAGGTGAGGCACACGATCTCAGCATCAAACAGCTGAACCAGCTGGCGGTGGTCAGTGATCTTGCCGGCGGCCATATCCGCAATGCCGTTTTAACCGGAGCGGTCAGGGCCCACGCTGAAACGCGGCCAATTAATTTTAATGACGTGCTTGCCGGTCTGGTTGGGGAATACGGCAAGGTGGGGAGGCAACTGCCGGCGGAGTTTGTACAGTATCAAAGGAATAAAACCTAAGGATTCAAAACAATGGCACAAAGCTTTTCAACCAAATCACCAGCTCAAAAAACGCAAAAGGATCGCATTGTGCCCAGGTCCATACATACAGTACAAAAAAAATCTACAACTGAAGCCTCACAAGCCACACCTTTATATCTCAGCCTTACGGCCTCATCGCCCATGCCGGCTGTTCAATGTCAAAAAGAGGATGCGCAAACCCATCCACCAGCCCCTGTTCTTCATCATTCCCCACCTTCGACAGGGCCTGGCAGTCGCAGTGAGCCATTAGTCGCCGGTGACGGCGTGCAACGGGTCGCTGACATGGCAACGGACGCTTATTATCGTTCACCGCTTAATCCAGAAAATCCTGTACTGGTATGGACAAATGGCACACAACTTTTTTTTGCCCCGGCAGAGGCACAAATCGCAGCAGGACGGACAACGTCCACACCTGAACCAGAGTTTTCACCGCCGCCTGGGTATGTAGCCGAAGAACTGCATTGGGATCGACGAACTGGTTTAACCACCGGAGGAGGACCGTTGGTGATTATTGCCCGACAAGCAGGGCAACCTGACCTGGAAGTGACAATATCGAACACCCTTGCACAACGAGCGTATTTTATCTCGGGTGAGGCTATGGAAGTCTCACGCGAAGGGACTGAGTTTATGCGTGTCTACGATAGTTCTGTCCCGTTAGCTCTTTCAGGTGCCGCGACTGAAGGCCCCATCCACCGGGTAAGCTTTGCCGACGGTTTTATGCGTTTCCGGGCGCCTGGTGGCGATCATGATCTCTATGTGGCCAGAGGTGCCAATCCTGATGTGTATTTGGTTGAACGCGCCACGGGCGCAATCGCCGAACATTATGCGTCGGGCTCGATTGCGGCAATTATTCCAGCGACAACGGGCGTGGTGAGTCTGGAACGAACGGCATCATTTTTAGGAATACCGGTACCGACAACCATTAATATTGATTTACGGGCCAGTCCGCCAGCGATCAGCAGCGGGTTGGGCTTCAGGAGTGCTGAGGCAGGATACGCTGCAGCGAAAACAAGCTTGCAGGCTTTGGATGTCAGGATCGAAGAACTCGGGGTGCGTATGCGGGTAGCTGAATTAGAAGCAATAGAAAACACGCTTATCCTGGGATCGAACCGTGGGTTAAATGCCTTAATCGCCTTTCGAACCTTGGAAGGATTAACAACCTCAGATCCAATACTAGAAGTAAGCAAGTCACTCGGGCCCTCTGCGGGCTCTGGTCTTGCCGCCAGCGGCGGCGGTATTCCGTTGTTAACGTATAGTGAACCGTTTGAGCGGCGCTCAATTGAACAGGTCGCCACACTGCGCCATGAAATGACCCACATCATTATGGGCGCTATCGATGCTGTGAATCGGTCCCGACTCACAGCGACAGAACGGGCAAACCTGGAAGGGGCTATGCGTTATGAAGCTCAGGGTGCGCGTGAAAAAGCACAGGCGGGCGAATTACGTCAAGGTGAATATGGCGCCGGTGATGTGGTCCCGGCAGCAGGTACTCTTGCCAGCTGGCGCAGTACTGTCGATGAAGATCCTGAGCTTGCCGCCATTTGGGTTGAGTTATTAAGGCGCTATCGGTTTATTGCCGATCCCGAAGGGACAGGGGAATTTCGCGGTGCTTCCCTTGCCGATGAATCGCGTTATTTAGGTGTCGCTGAAAATACAGGACATCCGGCCGATTCGGTTGGGGAATTTGTGAGCAGTTTTGTGACCTCTGCAACATTGTTCCGCGGCCCGTTTAGCCGTGCGATATTGGATGCCGAAACCGCCGGTAATGCACGTGGTGGTAGCGGAGGAACCTATTTGCGCGGTTTATACCGGCGAGCATGGATTCTGATAGATGGTAAATACGTGCCATTGGGCAGTAATCCATTTTGATTTGATGTTTTTTATTTCTCTGATTTTCACATGGAAAAATGCGAACCGTAATCACCCGAAAGAAAGAGCAAAGTCAAACCGAAAGTACTTTGCAAAAAAAACGAAACAACTTGGTTGATTTAAAGAAAGAGACCGGTGAAAATGTTGGTATGCCCGTTTTTCTGCAACGGCAGGCGCTCTATTCTGCGGTATCGATGCAGCCTGTGCAACGACAACCTGTCGAAGAAGAAGAGGATGAAGATTCATCGGCACCGGATTCCCAGGTACAGGCACAATTGACCGTAGGCGCACCTGACGACGAATACGAACGGGAAGCCGACCAGGTTGCCGATACCGTCATGCGCATGCCGGACTCCCACGTCGCGCAAACTTTTGATGATGATGATGATGATGAGGAAGAAATCTCGGGGAAGTCGGAGGTTGTCCAAACTAAACCTATTACTCCCTTATATGTTCAACGCATTTGCCCGGAATGTGATGAAGAGCTCCTGCAGCAACCAGAATCCCCCTCCTCCGGAACGCCTGCTGTGCAAACGAAATCCACTGTTGAGGGATCATTGACCTCAAATCATCAAGTCGCCAAAGCGATTCGGTCACCAGGTGGCGGTAGTCCCCTGCCGAAACATATTCAGGCAAAAGCCGTACGTGTTCTGGGCAATAACTTACATTTCGTACAGGTGCATAATGATTCGCAAGCCCATTATGCAGCAAGATCCATTAATGCCAAGGCGTTTACCCATAAAAATGATATTTTTCTTGGCGAAGGCCAAAGTACCAATGATCTTTCATTGATGGCCCATGAGGCAACACATACGGTACAGCAAAGAAGTCGCCCTCTGTCTTCGCCTTTTTTACAAGCCATACCCATGGACGCACCCTGGTTTCTCGCACCAGCTCCTCCATCAGACCGGGAATTGATTCGAAGTGCGGTTCGAAATCCTCGACGCAGCACAATACGTTTAATTACCAATTTTTCCGGCGCTTCAGAAGATGAGCGTCTGGGCTTTATCAGATTATTGCTCGACCAGTGGTGGGTCGGTCCCGTTGATGAGCGGGCTTTGGAGCGTATCTGGAATTCTTTCGGTTCCGGGCTTTCTGATTTTGCGGGGCGCAATCATGTTCTTTGGCAAGACTGTATCCGGCGGGGGATGGACCCCAGTAATATCCGGGCAGTGGATTACATTCGAAATGCTTTTGAGCAGGAAGTCAAAAGAGTGGCCCGCAACTATATGCGAACCAACTTGAGGTTCGCGATAAATGAACAGGAACGTCTGGGTATTAGAACACCGGAATCGGGGGGCAGTCCAACTCAGGAAACCGAGGAGGCCATACATTTAGTGGAAACGCAGGAACTGGCCCGGTCGGCGGAAGCGTTGCTGCAGGCGAAAGACCGCATGAGAAATATCGTCGTGGGGTATAGACCCCATGTCGAAGCCGACTCTCCGGCCGCTTCGGGGTTGGTTCGGGAGGCCGTATGTTTTGATCCCGACCCTCTCAGCCGTCCAGTCTATTCATCACCCTTCCCCTTTTTCCCAGAGAGCGACAGAGCAAGACACACTTGGGAAGAAGTGAATGAACAATGGGTTCGCGCCGATGCCGCCTTGGCGGCGATTGTGGCTCAGAGTCCCACTGTATATGCGGCTCTTGCACAGGACCGGGAACAATTACAACAGCTTGGCAACCATGAACCCGAACAGGCGCAGCAGGTTGCACAGCGCGTGCTGACAAATCTGGAACGAAATATTCGCGAAAGCATACCCAAAATAGATTCCGGAGATTTGGATTGGCGGGATCTCAGGCCCATTCATCAACAACTGTACACCGGCAGAGTACAAGGCGCATCGCAAGTCAGCTGGACTACTCCATTTGCTCGAAGTATCGCGGAAGATGTCATTAGTGATCATGAAACCACCGAATTTTGGATTAGCCTGGGTCTTGGTACTGCCGCGGCAGCTCTGTTTATCGTCGCGGAAATCGCGAGCGGTGGTCTGGCGACGGCGGCATTATTGGGCGGCCTGGCGGTGAGCGGTGGTCAGGCAATCCGTTCATGGGAAAATTATGAAGATCTTGCGACGGCTGCCGGTTCCGCAGCAAGTGAAGAAACACAGCTGGTTTCTCGCGGGCAAGTAGATTCCGCACGATTACAGGCAATAATTGATACAATTTTTGCTTTTTTGGACATCGCTGCACCGGCCATTCGCGCAGGGCGGGCGGCTTATTCAGCCGCCCGTCTGGAGCGGGCGCTTGCCCAGCGTGGAGCTGCTGCCGCATTGGAGGAAATTGGCGATACGGCCAGCCGGGAGACCGCACAAGCCTTACAACGGGGGATTACTGAACTCGGTGTCGAGGAAACAATGCGACGCACGGGCAAGTCTCTCGACGAAATAGCCGCACTTATTCGGGGACAATTGGATGATGCCACCGAGAATCTGCTGTTAAGGCGGTTGGACGATGCGCGAAAACTCGCGTTAGGAACCGCCGGTGAGACAAGTATTCGGACCACTGGTACTGCGGCAGAAACCGCGTGGATGGGAGAAAGAAACTTATCGCAATTGGTGGAATCTCTTCCTGGTGCTTTGAGATCAGGAGAAATTTCTCGTCAGTTTGCCGACAATCTAGTGGTTGAGGCCATTGAGCGAATAGGGCCAGCGGAGGTTTTACGCCGGTGTGGCGGGTGGGATGATTTGGCAAGAGCACTGACGGATAACAGTGCTGCCGGACGTCGCCTGATGCAGTGGCGAAATTCCGTTTTTGACGAACTTGAACGGTATGTGCGTGAAGAACTCGGCGGAGAGGTCCAGCGGACTGGCACTCAGCGGGTTTTCTCTAACGACATTGATATGTCATTTATCGGTCCGAACTCCGCTCAAGTGCGTTCACAAGCGGCCGAGTATCTAGCCCGCCGCTTGGGCGTGGAAAATTCTCCCCAGGCTTTTGACCGCATGATGCTGGCCGGCTTGTTTACCGATCCCCGTCGCATGCATGCATATGATACCTTGCCTTCGGCTGTTCGGGAGCAAGTAGCTCGGAGACAAGCTGCCCAGGAAGAACAACTTATCTGGAACCGCAGGGTTTGGGAGGCCGTTGAGGCGGGCCGCAATGAAATGGCGGATGAGGTCCGCCGTATGATGCGCGAACTCAATATTCCTGAATTCACCTACCGTCCACTCAGTGGTGGGGATGTGGCGCGTTTGTCCCGCCGCATAGACCGTTTGCATAGTGATCTGATGGAGGCCATTCAAAGAGGTGATATGGCCGCCTCACAACGTTTGGCAGAACAGATAGGAGAAAGCCAGGCGCTGATAAATGCTGCTGAAGGGGGTGGTTATTTTTCTGCTGGCGGTGTAAGGCGGTATGTTTCAGAAAGGCCGGGTGAACCAGGCTTTGCGCGTTTGCCCGGAGGGGCATCGCATACAGTTCCGTCGGCAGAAAGGCTTACTGCTCTTCTAGATCAACTTCCGAAGCTTGATCATTCTCTACTGCGCCTTAGCGGTGGTGTAGATGAAGTTATCAGTGGCGTACGCGGCATAGGTAAATATGGTGAACGTCTTGCGGAGGTTGCCGGCGAAGCAGGTGTGACAAGAAGTCCCTCATGGCGTCGTTTGGTCAGACGATGTCGTCAACTTAAACGAGCAGCCGACCAGGGAGGTGTCGCTTCGCGTATGAGTTCTGGTGAAGCACAGGCAGTGGTGGGTGAGGCGAGACGTCAGTTTAATCAATTGATTGTTAAATCATCAAAAATACTGGCAAATGTGCGAGCTGCAGCACAACTAACGGATATTGGCAATGCTGCAATGCGTTTGCAATATATGACGTTGGCTCATGTGCGTTTGTTAAGGGCAACGGATTGGGTCCTTGATAATTTGAATATTATGGCACGGGCTGTACGGCTTGCGGTAAATCTGCCAGAGTTATTATCAGAAGAAGAACAGGCCCCTTGGGAACAGGGAGAATGCTTCCCTTTGGAAGAGGAAGCGCCCATGTCGATTCCTGAGGAATAAAATATGAGACAGGTGGTCAGGTCTGCTTTTGACTTTTGTTAATTAGCTATTGGGCGTGATAAATGAGATATATGAGCTAAAGCTCACAAGCAAGATTGTTCAAAAAGATGTTCATGAAAAAGTAAGGAAACGAAATGGAGGTCTGCCAAAAGATGATAAGAAATAACACTGTTAAGGCCCCTTGTGTGCGCCGCTACATGCTAAGACCTGTAGCCCACTGCAGCAGAGGCTGCTGACAACTCGTTGGAGAAATAATTGGTTGAACGAGTTGTCCTTTTATCCATTGTCACGGCGTCGCTCTCCTATAACATTACCGAAACGAAGATTTTTAACCCTTTCCGGGAATGGTTAAAGGGGAAAAATGCCTTTATGGGTAAACTGTTTTCCTGCGGTTACTGTCTCGGCCATTGGATTGAATTTGCTCTGGTTCTTATCTATCGGGTCAAGCTGTTTTCCGCATGGTCGCCCATGGATTACTTTTCACCGCTCTGGTGATCGCCTGGTTGTGCGGCTTTCAGTGGGTATTGATGTGCTGGCTAATGGAAAAGGCGGGCAAGTGATTGCGGATTAATCATTACTATATGAGGAGGAACCATGGCTATTCAAATTCTTCGCTTGGGCAGTGAAGGTCCTGACGTTGAACGCTGGCAAAATTTTCTCATAGGCCTCAGGCATCTGCGGGATGAGGCGGATGGTGATTTCGGACCCTTGACAGAAAAGGCCACCAAGGCTTTTCAAAGAACGGCGGGCATAACCGCTGACGGGATCGTTGGCCCGAGAACTCTGGGGGCGGCGTTGCTGGCAGGGTTTGATGCAGGGTTCGAGGATAAAGTGGATCTTCAGAGTAATCCTGTTTTACCTGCTCCCTCATCCATCGAGCCGCTATCCTTGGAAGACCGGAAGGAAATGTTTGGAGAGTTTCATTTTGAGCCTGCACCAACTTCGCAGAATCCGGAAAAAATCCGCATTCTTGATGATTGGGAAGAGATAAATATAAAGACGGTTTTCATTCCACAGCTCAAAGGCATTCCTGTTTTCGGGCAACCAAGTAGCGGGCGGATGCGTTTCCACCAGAAAGCAGCGGAGCAGTTAAAAGCCATGTGGGAGTCATGGCAGGAATCGAGTCTGTTGGATCTCGTTTTGACCTATGATGGCAGCTATAATCCCCGTTTTGTTCGTGGCAGCCGTACGAATCTCAGCAATCATGCCTTCGGCAGTGCCTTTGACATCAATTACCAGTGGAACAAGATGGGGGCAATTCCTGCGCTTGAGGGGGAAAAAGGATCGGTGCGGGAACTGGTTGCTATTGCTGCTGCTCACGGTTTCTATTGGGGAGGGAATTTCCAGGGGCGGCCGGATGGTATGCATTTCGAGGTGGCAAAACTGATTTAGCGCCTGACGTATTTTATACGCATGAACAATCTACAAAGGGCTCTTTCCCCGTTTATTGTGGTTAGAGAAGCGGGCGCCTATTGCCCTGAGAAAAACCAATAGGAAAGTATCTTCGGAGGTGTGTAGCTTACTGATAATATATTGTAAATCATATCTAAAAAATGAAGGAACCGGTCATGTCATTTCCATTCTATGATGAGGAATTTACATTTACCCAGCCAGATGGTTCTCAGATCAAGGTCCGAGGTTGGGGCGATCAACATTACGCAGTTTTCGAGACCCTGGATGGATTTTCGATCGTCAAGAATCCGGTCACAGGATTTTTTGAATATGCCTCATTGACTTCCGATAAAAACGATTTCAGGCCATCAGGAGTGTCGGTGGGTTTTGTTGACCCAAGGTATCTGGGGCTTGAGAAAAACATCAGGGTCAACAGGGAATCGGCAATGGCGAAAGCCATGGATGGTTACCATGCGTTAGGAATAAGGCGTCGCTGTGAGGTGAGGCGCGAACGTAACAAGGCGTTTTTGCGTGCCTTAATGAGCGCTTCCGGTCCGTATGCTGCCCCGCCAAGTCGGACAATGACAGGTAGATACGTGGGGCTTTGCCTGTTGATAGATTTTCCTGATGTTCCTGGTACGATTACGAAAGAAGAGGTGGATGATTTCTGTAACAGGAAAGGCTACACAGGATACGGCAATAATGGGTCTGAGTATGATTACTTTTATGAAAATTCCATCGGCCGTCTTGAATATACAAACATCATAACTTCCTATTATACAACTAAAAATCCAAGAAGCTACTATACGAATCCTGACGTCCCATACGGGGCACGTGCCCGTGAAATGATAACAGAGGCTTTGCAGCATTTGAAAAATCAAGGCTTTTATTTTGACCAGCTGAGCACTGATGATGAAGGGTATGTGTATGCACTCAATGTGTTCTATGCCGGCGCTCGGTCTAATGCCTGGAGTGAAGGATTGTGGCCCCATTCCTCAAGTTTATATTTTCGTTTTGAACTTAACCCTGGTAGATGGGCATATGACTATCAGATTACAGATATAGGCCATGAGTTGTCTTTAGCTACTTTCTGTCATGAGAACGGTCATATGGTCTGTGATTATCCTGATCTCTACGATTATGGACATGAATCTAACGGGGTCGGAAGCTATTGTTTAATGAGTTCCGCAGGTTATGACAGAAAAAATCCAACCCAGATATGCGCCTATTTAAAATATAAATCCGGATGGGCTAATACCGTTACTCCCATTACAAATGAAACACAGATGACTCTTCCGGCCGGGAACAACGATTTTCTTCTCTATGCCAAAAACAGGCGAGAGTATTTTCTGATGGAAAACAGGTATAGCAAGGGGCGGGATGCGTCGTTACCTTCTTCAGGACTTGCCATCTGGCACATCGATGAAGTTGGCAGCAATAATGAAGAATCCATGTCTGAAGACAGACATTATGAATGTTCGTTGGAACAGGCGGACAACCAATTTGACCTTGAGCGCGGAAATAACCTCGGTGATTCAAAAGATCTTTTCTCATCCGTAAATAATAACAGGTTTTCTGACACAACAAGCCCTAGCAGCAAATGGTGGGATGGATCATCGTCAGGGCTTGATGTTTTTGATATCGGCATGGCTGGCGAGGGTTTGATGCTTAGGGCTAAATTATACAGCGATATTGTAAAAACGATTCAAAAAAGCTCTTCACCTGCCCAAGATATCCCTGACAATGATGCGCAGGGTATTAAGGACATAATTAATGTTGCCGATGATGCAGTTGTTTCATCAATCAAAGTTGAGGTCAATGTAACGCATACATATACAGGAGATCTGCGCATTACACTTTCGGCACCTGCGGGTAAGTCTGTGGTGTTGCATTCCAGGGCTGGAGGAGGGCAAGACAACATCCACGAAGTGTATGATTTTAACAATTTGCCGGAGCTTCGGGAATTTGTGGGGGAAGGTGTGCAAGGTGACTGGGTCATGCATGTTCAGGACTTGGCCAGTATCGATACAGGTGCACTTGATAGTTGGGGATTGAGCATTGAAAGTGTTGAACAAGGTGCTGGTGCCACACCTTCGGTTATCGAATTAGATGATTCTCCAGGTATGAGGATACCGGATCAGGATCCAAAAGGGATTGAGAGAAGTCTAGTTGTAGACGCAACAGGGTATGTGCAGGAGGTTTCCGTTTCAGTAGATATCAGCTATACATACATCAATGATTTGGTAGTTAGCCTGGTTTCACCAGCTGGTACGTCGGTAGCTTTGCATCAACGGACAGGGGGATCCGCCGATAACATTCTTGCTTCCTATGATATGGGTACAACCCCTGGACTCGAGAGGTTGAAAGATGAACCAGTAAGTGGAGAATGGAAACTGAAGATTGTTGATTTGGCATGGCAAGATGTCGGAAAACACAATAAGTGGTCACTCCGAATCATCAGGAAGAATTAAGAGATTAATAGTGAAAAATGAGAGACCGTTCCTCTCTGCAATCGATGCGTCGTTGAGCGGGAGGCCCGGAATTGAAAGGTGATATCAAACTGGTTTTCTACAGATATGGACAGTACTAAACAATATAAGCTGAAGACAAGGGTAGCCAAAACCAAGGTCAGTACAAGGATTGAGAGGCGGCCCCTTAAGTCAACAGAATCAGGTGCCGAGGCAGGTTTGCCTCTTTATCTCATGGCAAATCATTACGTTGCAGCAGTATCATCACCTTCCGGCGAGATGCAGATACAGAGGCAGATCGAAGAGTCAAGCGAGGTTGAACAACAACAGGAGGTGTCTTCACCGGCGGTGCAAAGCAATTTGATCGTTGCGAAGGAAGATGATCCCCTTGAGAAAGAGGCGGATCACGTCGCTGAAAGTATTTGCGGTTACTGTGGAACAGGACTGGCGAATGACAATGCGATCCAGAAAAAAGACGTAACAGAAAATTCTGCGGCCGCGGTTTCCAAAACTACTGCGCGCGTCAATCAGTCGATACATTCACCAGGCCCTGGTGCACCTTTATCTGCATCCATGCGTAAGCGCATTGAATTGGCAGTCAACGCCAACCTTTCCGCTGTACGCGTTCATGACGATAGTAATGCCCAGGCAGCGGCGGAAGATCTTCATGCTAAAGCCTTTACGCACGGCAAACACATCTTTCTCGCCCAAAGGCACAGCGCCGATGATACAAAGCTGATGGCTCATGAAGCAACTCATGTAATACAGCAGGGTGCTGCCAGCGACGTCGTGCAGCGCACGCCGGATTATGAAGACACTGTCTGTGAACCCGAGGATGATTTTCAAAATGAACCTGGTAATGACTTCAGCAATGATCCGGGCCGGCAATCAGACATCCCCACGCCGCCACCCACGCAGCGCCAGCGCGAAGCGGAGACGGGCGGCATACTCAGCCAACTTCCGGAACGAACAGAGCAGGAGCAAGGCGACCTAAACACGATTCTGGAGGCCTACGAACTCTATCGCACCATCGAACAAAAAGAAGCCATGGAGCGCCGCTTCAGACATGAAGAGCGGCGCGGCATGGGTATTGTGCGTTATACAACGCACAACCAGCAGGTTATGCAGCGTATTCAGAACGAGATCGACGGCGAGGTGCAACGCCTGGGTCTTGACAGCGAGCAAGCTGCCAAGACCTTGATTCGTCGGCGCATGCCCAGCATGGTCTTGCGCCGTGCCAAGCAGGCGGCCATTTCGTTGCTCAATGAAAACGAACGCCTAGCACGCGCGGAGATGGCCCGTTATGCCGATTTGGTGTGCAGTCCCGATATCGATGGCCTGCTCGATGCCGACCGCGAACTGGGTGCGCGTTATGCCGCTATGCAAAGTACGGAATACGATGTTAATCGCGCCTCCATGTATATTTCCGCCGTGCCTGCCGGGGTGCCGGAGACGGCGGCCGACTATGGTATTCCAGCCAACGAAGAATCCATCATGTACGTGATTACGCGCATCGATGAATACCGCGAGCGTCTGCAAAATCAGAAACAGGAATACGAGGAAATGCGTTCGCGTTTTGGCCAGGTCTACCCCGTTCTCATGGCAGAAGGATACGAACCGGGACGTTTTTCCTCGGCACCTGCGGAACAGTTAGCCCAACTCACGGCAAAGCCCCTGCAGGAAATAATCGACAATATTTACAAAGTTAAAGAAGCGGTACGTGAAGATGAAATGAAGGTCTGGAATATGCACCAGGTACTTGAGATCGCCATTGCTGATATGCATATCGGCGGTATTCCTGAATATATGGAAATTGTACGCCAACGCATTGAGCAGGAGCAGAAAGATGCCAGCTTCATTGAGTTGGTCAAGGCGGCGCTGGCTATCACCACAACGATCATTGCCGGCTTGGTGGGTGGCCCGCTGGCTGCAAGTCTAGTGGGAGGTGCCTGGGGAACCTATTTCCTAACCGAAAGTGCCGGGCGCTATTTTACGGAATCAGCAGCGGAAAACGTCGCCATGGATCCGGCCGTGCGTGATATCTCCATCAATGAACCCGAATTAATCTGGGTGGTGATCGATGTTGTTGGCTTAGGGCTGGATGTAGGTGCATTTGTGCGTGCTATTCGTCCGATTGCACGCGCGGCCTTGCAGACCCGCCGTATAGCAGAGTTTTCCCAGGCTGTGCGACGTCTTGCACCAGAGGCGGCTGACCGTTTGATCAGTAGCCTGCGCCGCCGTCTGGGTCGCGAGGTCATGGATGAAGGGGTAGGCGGTGCTGCTGCCGTGCGGGCCATGGGTGAGGGCCGCAACCTGGACGAATACCTTCAGGCGCTGCGCAGCGAGCAGCATAGCGCAGGCACCGTTGGCCGTAGTTGGGATTACCAGAATCAGCCGCTGGGGGTGTCCGATGCTCAGTGGCGTCCCGGTTATCCTATCGATACACCCAATACACGCGGTACCTATCCTGCCTATGGCAAGGCCCGTAGTCGATATTGGCGTAACCGAGCCCATTTCGAGCTGGATGCCAGAGCCAGGGGAGAGGCTGTACGTCGGCCTGGTGTGACCACCGATCCAGTATCCGGGTTGAGCGATGAAGAACTGCGGCTGATGCGCGACAACGGCCGCGCACCGCAATATGCTTATGGCACACGCGCCGGACAGACCTGGGAGCTGGAGCATCATGGTGTACCACAACGGGTGGGCGGCTGGTTGCGCGATTTGGGGTTTGACCAGCCTGGTGAAGCAAGCCGTCTGATAGAAGCTTCTCGGCCTGGCGCGTTGATGGAGTCAACTCCGCTGGAACATGCCTTTTGGGATGTTGAAGCCCATGGTTTCGGCAGCCTGCGGGCGGATGTGACGGGTGCCCGCTGGGCAGGCACTGCTGCCGCTGATGTACGCGGTACGCGTCCGCTTTATTACATGTCTGACGACACTATTCGCTCTATCGTCAATCGTGCTGCCGGCGAGGGTATGGACTTTTCTCGAACGGGCGGTACGCAACAATTGCGTGCCGCCCTGGTACAGGAGATCACTGCCCGCCGTCTGAGTGTTTCATTGCCTTAGTACCAGCTAACCTTTGTAATTGAGGATAAAGGCGTTTCAGTTTTACGTGAACGTCCGATGTACTGAACTACCAGTCAATTTTTCTGATGCTATTGTTTCGGTCACGTTCCCATGCCGCGACGTCAGCCTGCAAGATTGAAAGACGAACCAGTTAGTGGAGAATGGAAACTCAAGATTGTTGATTTGGCATGGCAGGATGTCGGCAAACTCAATAAGTGGTTACTCCGAATCATCAGGAAGAATTGGGAGATTAATTATGGGAAATGAGAGCCCGGACCTGCCGGCAACCGGTTCATGCTGGCACACTAAAAAAACACAAACCAGAAGGAGGAATCATCATGAGTTCGTCAGATAAAAAAGATCTGCACGACAAATGGCCGGAATACTATGATCGCTTTCCCTACTTCACCCCCGATGCCATACGCGATGGCTGTCATCCAAAGGCAATGGAGCATGAGGCGGCACCCGGGAAGGCCATTGTTCTGGTTCACGGCTTGACAGATTCTCCTTACTTTCTCTTGGCAATCGCCCACCACTTCTATGCCAACTTCGGTTACAACGTTTACCTGCCCCTTTTGCACTGTCACGGCCTGAAGGAGCCGAAGGGCATGGAAGGCGTCGAACTGGAGGAGTGGAAAGCGAACGTGCGTTTTGCCATCAACGCTGCTGCTGCAAAGGCCGCTCATGTGTCAATCGGCGGCTTATCAACCGGGGGAGCATTGAGTTTTTTCATGGCCTGCACCAAGCCAAAGATTACAGGTGAGCTGTACCTTTTCTCTGCCGCCTTGGATCTGGCAGGCGGCTCTCTTGGAGTGGTTGGCGAGATGAAAGAACGGTTGCTGCGTTCGTTTCTCCCCGATGTGCTCGATGTATTCGATAACAAGAAGCCTCTGCTCGGGAGAAATCCTTACCGGTATGCCCGAATGGATATGGACGGAGCACAGGAACTGGCACGCCTGATTAAGGAAACTGATGACTTGCTCGACGGATTTAATGCAAAAGATCCATTTCCCAAACGGGTATTTGCTGCCCATTCGGAGTTCGACTCTACTGCGAGCATTCAGGGGATCCGTACATTACAGAAAAAGACACTTCCTGAGCATTTCACATTATACGCAATCCCGGAAAATGAGGAAGTAGAGCATGCCAGCGTTGTTCTCGAAAAACCAATTTATGCAATTGATGCTGCCGAGGGTGAGAAACCATTGGAGCAAGCCAACCCGAGATTTGCGAAAATGATGATTGCAGTCACAGACTTCGAACGAGCTTCATAAAGGTTGCAGGGGGAGTGATCATGTCGGTGCCTTTTTGAGCGCTGGCCAGTAAAAATGAGATGTGAGAGAACTGATGAAAAAAATGGATACCATAACAGGGCAAGTTGTTGGTGTAAATTCGTTGCGGTCCTGAGGAAGAGTTTTCGCTTGTTGGACCACATCTATGCATGCTGCCGTGGCGCCTCAGCCTCTTGATTTATCCGAATATCTGGAAAAGATGGTTAAAGTGAGCGGTCTCCTAACACGGCGATCTTTGGGAAGCGAGTTTTGTGGGTGTTGTTCTCGAAGAAGGATATCAGGAAATCACAGGTGAGGTCATTGGCTATAACATCATAGAGGGGCCAAGTGGAGCTATCAGTTGTTACAGACACGGAATGGTTGAAGCCTGGTATTCCCCATTGAGTTTGACAGAGTATATGGGGAATACGATTACCGTTGCCGGGGAACTTCATGGTAGTTCGCTGTACAAGGCGCAAATAACCGGAGTGCCTGAAAAAGTGATCGATCATGCTCAGGACAAAGAGGCTAAGTCGTTAAATGACCTTCTCCGTATACGGTCAGCCAACCGAGAGAAGATCGAGGTTGGCAATGGCAATTTAGGCACGGCCCTCGGTCTCAAATGTACAAACGGCCAGCGGACACCGCTTCTTCTTTAAATTCCTGAGTATACTTCTGTCTTTTCTTTTTCATTGAACACCTCGTCACGGACTATAAATCCACTCTTAAGAAAGTGTCCATTAAAACCCTACCACCTCACCACGAAAGGGCGGCTCCAGGTGGACATCCTCACTCGGCAAGTCTGGGTTTGGCTACAAAAAACAGTCCGTCGACAAGTGGC